>NZ_JBHVYI010000007.1:0-150109 GCF_042880975.1 Streptomyces sp. NPDC058289 | reverse complement strand
ACCAGGTGCCGATGCCGGTCCCGGTCCCGGACCCGGACCCTGACCAGGTGCCGATGCCGGTCCCGGTCCCAGACCCGGACCCTGACCAGGTGCCGATGCCGGTCCCGGTCCCAGACCCGGACCCTGACCAGGTGCCGGACCCCGACCCGGACCAGGTGCCGAACCCGGACCCGGACCAGGTGCCGGACCAAGTGCCCATCCCCGTGCCGGCCCCGGTGACGGGGCCCGGCCCGATCCCGGTGGTGGACCCGGTGGCAGACCCCGTGGCGGTGACGGAACCGCTGCCGGATCCCGTCCCCAGCGGCCGCGGCAGGTCGGGGAGACCCGGGCGGCCGGTGAGCGTCGGCCGAGGACCGGGCGGGCCGCGGGCGCATACGCTGGGCCGATCATGAGCGAGCGAGCCCGATCCCGTTTCCGATCCCTCTTCCGAGCCCGGCTCGGATCCCGGTCCCCGTCCCCGTCCCCGCCCGGATCGCCGCATGCGTCCCCGCCCGGATCCACGTCCGGATCGCCGCATGCGTCCCCGCCCGGATCCACGCCTGGATCCCCGCATGGGTCCACGCCCGGCTCGACGCCCCGGACCGTGCCGGTCGGCCCGGGCGCCGCCCCCGCCTCCCCCGCGCCGCGAGGGCCCCGCGTGCCGGGTCGGTTCGCCGTTGCGTTGCGTACGCCCGCGCGGGCGGCCGAGCCCCTGCTCGCGCAGGCGCCCGAGGCCTGGCAGCGGATGCTGCCGTACGCCGTGACCGCCGTGTGCGTGATGACGCTGCTGCCGGTGACGATCGCGGTGCTGACCAACGACTACAAGGCGGGCGGCGGCTGGGCCGGGGCGCTGGGCGTGGCCCAGACCCTGCCGCTGCTGCTCGCCGTGACCCGGCCGCTCACCGCGTGGGGCATGGTGCTGGTCGCCGACACGGTGGGGGCCGCCGTACTGACCCAGGCCGACCGGGTGGCCGGGCACGCCTGGCCCTGGACCCCGATGGTGATCATCGGCTACCTGGTGCTGATGGCCTGCCTGGGGCTGCGCGAGTCCATCCGGACCCTGGTCGGGGTGTGGCTGGCGACCGGAGTGATCGGGGCGCTGCTGACCGCCTTCGAGCCGGACGGCGTGACCAACACCGTGGCCCTGCTGTTCGTCCTGGCCGGGGTGATGCTCGCGCTGACGGGAGCACTGCGCGGGCTCGGCGACGCACGCCAGAAGATCGCCGAGCAGGAGAGCATCAGCGAGGCCGAACGCGCCCGGCGCACCTTGCTGGAGGAACGGGCGCGGATCGCCCGGGAGTTGCACGATGTGGTGGCCCACCACATGTCGGTGATCACGGTGCAGGCGGATTCGGCGCCGTACCGGCTGCCCGGCATGGCGGAGCCCGTGCGCGAGGAGTTCGCCGCCATCGCGTCGAGCGCGCGCGAATCGCTCGGCGAGATGCGGCGGCTGCTGACGGTGCTGCGCGGCGACGAGACGAACGGCGCCGACCGGACCCCGCAGCCGGGGCTCGGCCGGTTGCAGCAGCTGGTGGAGGCGACCGTACGGGCCGGGCAGCCGGTGGAGTTGGCGCTGGCCGCGGGCGCGGCCGGGGCGGCGCCGCCGGCCGTGGACCTGTCGGCGTACCGGATCGTCCAGGAGGCGCTGGCCAATGTGGTGCGGCACGCGCCGGGTGCTCCGACGCGGGTCTCGGTGACTTTCGACGAGGAGGAGCTCCTCGTGCTGGTGGTCAACGGCCCGGCGCGGGACGCGGTGGTGGCGGTGGAGACTTCGGGCACCGGGCACGGGCTGGTGGGGATGCGGGAACGCGTACGGTTGACGGGCGGGACGCTGGACACCGGTCCGCTGCCCGACGGCGGCTTCCGGGTCGCCGCCCGCATGCCCATCAACACCGCTCCCGAGGAACCAAGTTGACCATCCGCGTGATCATCGTCGACGACCAGGCCATGGTGCGGGCGGGTTTCGCCGCACTGTTGTCGGCGCAGGCCGACATCGACGTGGTGGGCGAGGCGCCCGACGGACGCCAGGGGATCCAGGTCTCCCGCACCGTCCACCCCGACGTGGTGCTGATGGACGTCAGGATGCCGGAGATGGACGGGCTCAGCGCCGCCCGCGAGCTGCTCGATCCCCCGCCGGGGGTGGTGCACCGGCCGAAGGTGCTGATGCTGACCACCTTCGACATCGACGACTACGTGTACGAGGCCTTGCGCGCGGGGGCCTCCGGCTTCCTGCTGAAGGACGCCCCGCCGGCGGATCTGATCGCGGCGGTCCGGGTGGTCGCCTCGGGCGAGGCGCTGCTGGCTCCTTCGGTGACCCGGCGGCTGATCGCGGACTTCGTCGAGCGGCGGCCCGCGCCGCGCCGCGATCCCGCGCTGCGGCTGAACGGGCTGACCCCGCGGGAGACCGAGGTGCTGGAGCTGATCGCGCGCGGGCTGTCGAACCAGGAGATCGCCGGTCATCTGGTGCTCGCCGAACAGACGGTCAAGACGCACATCGGGCGGGTGCTGGGCAAGCTGGACCTGCGCGACCGGGCCCAGGCCGTGATCTTCGCCTACGAGGCGGGGTTGGTGCGGCCGGGCGACGGCGGCTGATCCGCCTCCCACCCGCCGCCTCCCCACCCGCCGGGCCTCCTCCACCCCCTACCGGGGTATGACATCCGACTTGGCTCCACGGTGCGACGCCCGGTGCGCCACCTCCTTCTTACCTTCCTCCTCGTCACGAGGAGAGGAGAAGGGGCATGCGCCGCTTCGCAAGGACACTGGTCACGGCCGCACTGGCGGCGGCCGTCGTCGCCGGCACCGCGGGATGGGCCTCCGCGGACGCCCAGACCGCGGTCACCGGCCCGCCGCCGGGCACCGCCGCCTGGCGGGCCGACACGGTGTCCGGGCGGCCGCTGCCGGACCCGGCGCGGGCGACGCCGTCGGAGGTCGCGCGGTTCTTCGCCGGGCTGGACGCGCCCCGGGCGCGGGACCTCGTACGGGCCCACCCGCTCGTGGTGGGGAATCTGGACGGGGCTCCGCTCCCGCTGCGGTACGAGGCCAACCGGCTGGCCGTGCGGGCGACCGGTGAGCCCCGCTTCGCCTCCCTGGCCGCGCCCGGCCGGCAGATCCTGGCCTTCGACCCGCGCGGACGGGGCACCGTCGCCGAGGTGTTCGGGGACCTGGAGCGGTCCGCGCACGTATCGGTGATCGTGCCGGGCTCGGACAACGACGCCACCGGCTACGACCGCCCGCGGGCCGCGAACACCGGTCCGGCGGGCATGGCCCGCTCCCTGCGGTCCGCGACCGGGGAGACGGCCGCCGTCATCGCGTGGACCGGCTACACCACGCCCGTCGGGATGGGGCTGGACACCGCCCGCGGGCGGCTGGCGGAGGCGGGCGGGGTCCGGCTCGCCCGGTTCACCGAGGGGCTCGAAGCGGTCGGCTCGCCCGACCCGGTGCTGTTCTGCCACAGCTACGGCTCGGTGGTCTGCGGGCTGGCGGCCCGGCACACGGACGCCACCGACATCGTCGCCTTCGGCTCCCCCGGGATGCGGGCCGACAGCGTCGCGGGACTGCACACCGAGGCCCGGGTATGGGCGGCGCGCGGGCCCTCCGACTGGATCTCCGACGTGCCCAACGTGGAGTTCGCCGGGCTCGGCCACGGAGCCGATCCCACCTCGGCGGCCTTCGGCGCCCGCCGGATCGACGCCACCGACGTGGCGGGCCACACCGGCTACTTCACCCCCGGCACCCGGTCCCTGAAGGCCTTCGCCGCGATCGCGACGGGAGCGGCCCGATGAGCACGCTGCAGACCAGGCCGGCCGGCGCGCCGGGCATCCTCGCCAAGGCGCGGGCGGCCGCCGGCCGGATCGACGCGAAGACGCCCGCCCACCGGGACCGGGCGATCGACGGGCTGCGGGCGCTTGCCCTGCTGGCCGTGCCGACCGGGCACTGGCTGCTCGGCGGGTTCACCCTCGACTCCGACAGGGCCCTGCACAACGCGAGCCCCCTCTCCGCCTTCGGCGCTCTGGCCCCGGCCAGTTGGGTGCTGCAGATGCTCGGCGTCTTCTTCCTGGTCGGCGGCTACGCCTCGGCGCTCTCCTTCCGCCGGCGCACCGGATCGGCCGGGGCCTGGCTGAAGGGCCGGATCGCCCGGCTGGGGCGGCCGGTGCTCGGGGTCACGGCGGTGTGGGCGCTGGCCGCGCCCGTGCTGTACGCCGCCGGGGTGCCCGAGGCCACCCTGCGGACCGGGGCGAAGCTGGTGATCCAGCCGCTGTGGTTCGTCGGGGTGTACGTGGTGGTCACCGCGCTGACCCCGTACTGCGTGCGCGCCGCGCACCGGCTCGGCGGCTGGGCGGCGGCCCCGCTGCTCGCCTCGGTCGCCGTGGTGGACTTCCTGCGCTACGGGCCCTTCGCGGACTCGGTGCCCGGGTGGGTGGCGCTGGTGAACATCCTGCCGGGCTGGCTGTTCGCGTACCAGCTCGGCGTGGACTGGGGCGAGGGCCGGATCGGGCGGCGCGGGGGGTGGCTGCTGCTGGCGGGCGGGGGTGTGCTGTTCGCGGCCCTGCTGATGGTCTTCCACTACCCGGCCTCGATGGTCGGCGTGCCGGGCGAGGCCCGGACCAACTCGCATCCGCCGTCGCTGCTGGTACTGGCCCTGGCTGCGGCCCAGTCGGGCGCGGCGATCCTGCTGCGGGACCGGCTGGCGCGGCTGCTGGCCCGGCCGCTGGTGTGGGCGCCGGTGGTCGTGATCAACCTGTGCGCCATGACGATCCTGTGCTGGCACCAGACGGCGATGCTGGCGGCCGCCGTCCCGGGGTCCTTCGCGGGCGGGCTGGCCGGGCTGACGACGGCGCCGGACAGTGTCGGGTGGATCGTGGCGCGGCTGGCGTGGATGCCGGTGTTCGCGGCGCTGCTGGTCGGCATCGCCCGGTACGCGCGTCGGTTCGAGCAGCCCTGGACCCGGGCCACTGCGGTGCGCCGGACGGTGGCGGGCCTGCTGGCGGCCGGGTTCGCGGTGTTCGCGCTGGGGTTGGCGTAGAGCGGCGGCCGGAGCACCCGTACGAAACGAGAGCGCCGCTCCCCTCGGGGAGCGGCGCTCTCGCGCGATCTCGGTGTGAGCCTCAGTGCGCCTCGGTGAGCGTCAGGCGATGGAAGCGGCGACGATCGCGGCGACCGCGAGGTTGCAGGAGGCCGTCACCCACACCGCGGGGTGCGGCTCGGGGTCGACCACGATGGCGCCGAGCTTGCCCGGGGTCACCAGGTCCAGTACCAGGAAGGCCACGGCCATCAGGACCAGACCGAGGATTCCGAACGCCGCCGTGGAGAGCAGGCCCTTGCCGAAGCTGTCGTACGTGGTCCAGATCGAGGTGAAGACGATGCCGCCGATGCCGAGCAGCGCCGAGGACAGCAGCACGGAGGCGTTGCGGTTGCGCTCTTCCCAGATCTGCTTCGGCAGCTTGCCGGGGGTCAGCACGTCCACCAGGACGATGCCGAGGATGAGCAGCACCAGGCCGACGCCGCCGAATGCGGTGGTGCGGCCAAGTCCGTTGATGATGTCGCTCATTGGGAAGCCGTCTCCGGGGTGGGGTAGGAAGTACGTCGGGTGCCTGTCGTCGCGGTGGCCGAATCTATCGCACGGCATGGCACCCGACCATGGGGAGGTCAGGAAATGGCAGAGCTCAGGGCCGCGCGGGCCGGGGAGGCCGCGGAGCTGACGAGGCTGGTCATGCGGTCCAAGGCCCACTGGGGGTACGGGGCGGAGTTCCTTGCCGCGTGCGCGCCGGAGTTGCGGATCGGGCCCGGGGACGAGGTGCGGCGGCGGATCGTGGTCGCCGAGGGCGCGGCCGGGGCTGCCGGCTCCCGGTCCGGCGACGGCCCGGCCCGCGTGCTCGGGCTCGCCTCCCTCGACGGGGAGCCGCCGTTCGGGCGGCTGGGGCTGCTCTTCGTCGAACCGGCCGCCATCGGCGGAGGTGTGGGCCGCCTGCTGTACCGGGACGTGCTGCGGCGCGCCGCCGGACTCGGCTTCCGCCGGCTCCTGATCGACGCCGACCCGCACGCCGCAGGCTTCTACCGGGCGATGGGGGCGGTGGCCTCCAGCTCGGAATCGGATCCGGGGCCTGATCCGGAGCCTGGGCCGGAGCCGGAGCCGGGGCCGGAGCCGGAGCTGGGGCCTGATCCCGAGCCTGGGCCGGAGCCGGGGCCGGGGCCTGATTCGGAGCCTGGGCCGGAGCCGGATCCTCCGCCTGCACCTGCGCCGGCACCTGATCCGGACGCCGTCGGCGGGCTGGTGCGGTTCGAGGTGGCGCCCGTGCCCCTCGCCGGCTGGGCGCGGGCCTGGACGGGCGGCGGGGCGGCCGTGCACGTGGGCAATGTCGCCGAGTACAACGCACAGTTCGCGGACGCCTCCCTGGACCGGGAGCAGCGGGCCGCCCACCACTACGCCTGCCTGGCCGCCTTCTACAGTCCGCGGCCGGCCGCGCTGGTGCTGCCGCGCCCCGTGCCGCCGGGCTGGATCTCCCTGCTCGGGCGCCAACTGGACTGGCCCGCCGGGGTGGAGGTGTACGACGGGCTCACGGACCGTGATCCGGGCCTGTCGGACGCCGTACGGGCCCGCCCGGCGCTGGCCGCGCGGCTGACCGGGACCGGGGCGCCCCTCGTGCCGTGGGGCCTGACCGCCCCCTTCGCGCGGCTGGCGCGGCGGCCCTGGCGGCCGGACGAGCTGCGGTACGAGTCGAAGTCGGCGGCGCACGGGCTGTTCGGCCGGATCCTCGCGGAGGGCGGGCACCCCGCGATCACGCTGCCCGCGCAGTGGCGGGCGGCCACCCGATGGGCCGCGGTCCGGCTGCTGGCGTCCCGGACCAGGGCGGGCGAGAGCACCGTTCTCAAATCGGAGCACGGCGTCGGAGGCTCGGGTACCACGGTGATGACCCCCGAGCGGGTCCGTGCGGCGGGCGGGGCCCGGGCGGTGGTCCGGGCGCTGCCGCGCGGGCCGCTGCTGGTGGAGGAGTACGTACGCGGTCCGGCGGATCCGGCCGAGCCGCGCGACCTCACGTACGACGGGTTCGTGGACGCGGGGGGCCGGGTCCACGAAGTCGGCGGGGCGGTGATGGACGTGGCGGACGGCGGGTACCGCGGCGCCACGGTGGGGCCGGGGGTGGTACCCGGATGGGCGGAGGAACCACTGCTGGCCTTCGGCCGGGCGGTGGGCACGGAGCTGTCGGCTGCGGGCTACCGGGGCTGGTTCGACGTGGACTTCGTCGCCGACGGCGCGGGTCGGCTCGCCCCGACGGAGACGAACCTGCGCCTGACCGGGCCGTCAGTCGCCTTCGTGGTGGCGGCCCGGCTCGACGAACTGCGGGGCACGGGGCACTTCGTACGGATCGCCGACCGGGTGGAGCTCGGAGCCCGGCTGCCGGAGGCGACCTTCGACGAACTGTGCGAGCGGCTGTCCCGCCGGTGCGCCGCGATGGGCGCGGTGTTCCTCCCCGCCATCCCCACCGGAGCCTTCGAACCGGCGCCCTGGATGGGCGCCCTGGTGGCCGCGACCGGCAGGGAGCTGCTGGACGCGGCCGAGCGGCTGGTGCGGGCGGAGGCGCTGTCCGTCGGGGCGATGTTCGAGCAGCCGGACGGGGTTCGGGAGGCCCGAACTCGGCCGTACGGGGCTCAGACGCACGGGGCTCAGGCGTACGGGGCTCAGGCGTACGGGACTCAGCCGGCCGGATCGGTGGCCCGGGCCCTGTCCCGGGCCGACGCAGACGCCTGCGCCGGAACCGATGCCGCCACCGACGCCGCCACCAACGCCGGGTCCAGGTCCTCGTCGAAGACGCTGAGCGGCGGACGCGAGACGTAGACCGCCACGATCCCGGCGCAGATCATCAGCGGGATGTTGAAGGCGTAGACGAGCGCGGCCTGTTGGGGCCAGTCCTGCTTGGCCGCGAGCCGGTAGAAGTTGTCCTGCGGCCACCAGGCGGCCAGCAGGTAGACGATCGCCAGATGGGCGGCCGCAGTGATGCGGGGGCCGCGGCGCCCGCGGCGGCGCATCCGGGACCGCCCGGCGAACAGGAACCACACACCGGCCGCGAACGCCCAGCATTCGCACATGTAGAGGAGGAAGAAGAGCGTCGCGTACGGGTTCGGCACGCCGGTGAGGTCCGTGGAACCGGGCCAGAAGATCAAGGTCAGGATCATGGTGAATCCCGCCACCAGGACCAGCCCGACCGCGATGAAGAAGATGACGCCGGCCCATCCGGCGGCATCGGGCCCCGAGCCCCCTCCCGCGTACCTGCCGCCGTACTTGCCCCCGCCCCCGCCGCGCTCCGGCCCGCTGCGCTCGCCCCCGGCGCGTCCCGGCGGCATCGGGAGCGCGGCCCGCTGCTCGCGGCCCGCCCTGTCCCGGGGCATCCTGGGCAGCCGGAACACGGCGCCCGGCATCATGGCCCCCGGGAGCCTGCCCGCCAGGTGGCGCCGGAGCTCCCCGCTGTCGGGAAGGTCGGAGCCCGGGGGCCAGGTGTCGTTCTCCGCGGCCGGGGCGAGGAAGGCGACGAGCACCGGCCGCGCGTTCACGCCCGTACCGGCGCCGTTGACCTCGGCCAGGAGCGCGGCGCCGACCGCTTCGTGGCTGCGGATCGCGGACTCGACGGGATGCGGGTCGAAGGCCTTGCCGTCCGCGGTGAGCCGGTCGCGGATCCGGCCGCGGAACTCCAGCAGTCCGTCGGGGCGCAGTACTCCGAGGTCCCCGGTCGGGACCGGTTCGCCGCCGCCGGGCACGGTGAGGTGGATCTCCCCGTCGCGTACGTCCAGTCGGCAGCCGGGGAAGGCGGTTCCGATCAGCGAGAGCTCCTCGGCTCCGTCCAAGGGGGCTGCGAGCTGCGGGAGTTCGAACCGGGCGCCGATGCCGGCCGCTTCGGTGGGTCCGTAGACGTTGAGAAGCCGGGCGCCGGGCCGCAGCCTGGCGAGCAGGGCGGCCTGCTCGTCGAGGTAGAGGCGGTCGCCGGCGACCGTGACCATGCGCAGGGACCGCAGCCCCTCGTCGGGGCGGTGCAAGGTTCGTGACAGGGAAGCCTCCCGGTCGCGTACGAGGAGCTGGGTGGCGGTGCCCGGGTCGGTGTGCAGGACGGTGACCCGCTGGGCGTCGACGGCGCGGCGCAGCGACTCCGGCGTCCAGCGCGGGCCTTCGGGCAGGACGAGGGCGCCGCCCTCGCACAGGGCCCGCGTCCATCCCGCGGCGAAGCCGGTGAGGTCCGGGGCGGCGGTGATCAGGTGCCGGTCCTCGGGTACCGGCCCCGCGACCCGGGCCCACCCTTCGTGGGCGGCGAGCAGCCGTTCGTGGGAGAGCGGTACGGCCCGCCGGTCCGTACTCCCGGTGAACAACACGGCGGCCGCGTCTCCCCGCGGTGCCCGGTCCGGCGGGTCGGTGGACAGCCCGGCCGTGGCGACCGCGTGCGGCCCGCCGGTGCGGATCACCCGCAGGTCGCCGCCGTCGTCGAGGCGGGCCTCGTCCGCGGCGTCGGCGAGCAGGGCGAAGGGACGGGCGGCGGCGAGCTGGCGCTGCCCGGTGCGCGGGTTGTCGACGGCGATGACGGTGTAGGCGGCGCCGGCCTTGAGGATGCCGAGGAGGAGGACGACGAGCTCGGCCCGCGGGGCGGAGCACACGGCGACGACGGCCCGTTCGGGCAGTCCGCAGTCGAGCAGGTGGCGGGCCGACTGGTTGGCGCGTGCGTCGAGTTGTCCGTAGGTGAGGCTCTCGGTGCCCGCGGCCACGGCCTGGGCTCCCGGGGTGTCGCGGGCCCAGCGTTCGAAGCGGGAGAGAACGGTGTCGCCGGCGTGTCGGCCGGAGTGCGTGAAGGGCTCTGATCCCTGCGTCATGGGCCGATTCTGGCACCGGGCACCGACAGGCACGAGGGCTGCGAAAATCCCTCGTACGAGCGACGGTTGATCCACTATCCTCCTGCGCTGGTGCCGACTGGTGCCGGTGGACAGGTTTCGAATGGTCGGAGGCCACATGGCCAAGGAATTCCAGGTGACGTACGACTGCGCCGATCCGGGCGCACAGGCAGAGTTCTGGGGGCAGGCGCTGGGCTATCGCGTCCAGCCCTCGGGGGGCTCCGCCGACTGGGCGGCCATTTCGGATCCGGACGGCAAGGGGCCGCGGCTCTACTTCCAGAGGGTCCCGGAGGGCAACACGGCGGCGAAGAACCGCCTGCACCTGGACGTGCGCTCGGCACCCGGTCTGAAGGGGGACGAGCGGATGGCCGCGCTGGAGGTGGAGGCCGCCCGACTGGAGGAGCTGGGCGCGAAGCGGCTGTACCGCCTGGAGTCCGACGAGGAGAACGAAGGGATCATCGTGATGACCGATCCCGAGGAGAACATCTTCTGCCTCGACTGAGCTGTCGAACAGGGTTCCTGGTCACCCCAGGGCCACCTGCCCCTTGACCTGAAGTTTGGTTGAGGTCCTACCGTTCGACTCATGGATATGGAAGTCACCGCCTGGACCTCGCTCCACAGCGCGATCAACGCCCAGCAGGACCGGCGGCCGCTCTCGCGGGCCGGACTGCGCCGGATCGCCGCCTTCGCCCGCCCGCACCGGCGCGGGCTGACGTTCTTCCTGCTGCTCAGCGTGGTGACCGCGCTGCTCGCGGTGGCCACCCCGGTGCTCGCGAGCCGCGTGGTCACCTCGATCGTCGAGGGCCGCGAAGGCGGTACGGTCACCCGCCTCGCCCTGCTGATCGCGCTGATCGCGGTCGCGGAGGCGGGGCTGGGGCTGGTCCTGCGCCGGCTGTCGTCCACCCTCGGTGAGGGGCTGATCCTGGATCTGCGGACGGCGGTCTTCGACCACGTGCAGCGGATGCCGGTGGCGTTCTTCACCCGGACCCGCACCGGGGCACTGGTCAGCCGGCTCAACAACGACGTGATCGGCGCGCAGCGGGCGTTCAGCAACACCCTGTCCGGGGTGGTGTCCAATACCGTGACGCTGCTGCTGACCCTGACCGTGATGCTGGGCATCTCCTGGCAGATCACCCTGCTGGCCCTCGTGCTCCTGCCGGTGTTCGTGCTGCCCGCCCGCCGGATGGGGGTGCGGATGGCGGCCCTGCAGCGGGAGGCTGCGGCCCTCAACGCCTCGATGGGGACGCAGATGACCGAGCGCTTCTCGGCGCCGGGGGCCACGCTCGTCAAACTGTTCGGGCGGCCCGACGAGGAGTCGGCGGAGTTCGCGGCGCGCGCCGCCCGGGTGCGTGACATCGGGATCCGGACGGCGATGGCGCAGTCGGCCTTCATCACCGCCCTCACCCTGGTCTCCGCGCTGGCCCTGGCGCTCGTGTACGGGCTCGGCGGCCACTACGCGCTCGCCGGCACCCTGGACGCGGGCTCGGTGGTCGCGCTCGCCCTGCTCCTGACCCGGCTGTACGCGCCGCTGACCGCGCTCGCCGGGGCGCGGGTGGAGGTGATGAGCGCGATGGTCAGCTTCGAGCGGGTCTTCGAAATCCTCGACCTGAAGCCGCTGATCTCACAGAAGCCGGACGCCCGCCGGGTGCCCGAGGGTCCGGTGGCGGTCGAGTTCGACAAGGTCTCCTTCGGCTACCCCTCCCCCGACAAGGTGTCCCTCGCCTCCCTGGAGGAGGTGGCGACCCTCGACGCGCGGGGCGGCACCGAGGTGCTGCACGAGGTCTCCTTCCGCGCCGAGCCCGGGCAGATGATCGCCCTGGTCGGCTCCTCGGGCGCCGGCAAGTCGACCATCGCGCAGCTGCTGCCCCGGCTGTACGACACCGACGCGGGCGCGGTCCGCCTCGGCGGGGTCGACGTACGGGACCTCACCGCGGACTCCATCCGCGAGACGCTGGGCATGGTCACGCAGGACGGCCACCTCTTCCACGAGTCGGTACGGGCCAACCTGCTGCTGGCCCGCCCGGAGGCGGGCGAGGACGAGATCTGGGAGGCCCTGCGCCGGTCCCGTCTCGACGGGCTCGTGGCCTCGCTCCCGGACGGGCTGGACACGGTCGTCGGCGAGCGCGGATACCGGCTCTCGGGCGGGGAACGCCAGCGGCTGACCATCGCCCGGCTGCTGCTGGCCGGCCAGCGCGTGGTGATCCTGGACGAGGCCACCGCCCACCTGGACTCCACCTCGGAGGCGGCCGTCCAGGAGGCCCTGGCCGAGGCCCTGTCGGGCCGGACCGCCGTGGTGATCGCGCACCGGCTGTCGACGGTGCAGGCGGCCGACCTGATCCTGGTGGTGGAGGACGGCCGGATCGTGGAACGCGGCACCCACGCCGAGCTGCTGGCGGTGGGCGGACGGTACGAGGAGCTGTACCGCACCCAGTTCGCGGCGTCCGGCCCGGACGGGGACACGCCGGCGACGCAGACCGTCCCGGGCGGCGCGGCGGCGGTCTCCGGCGGATGATGGCCAACGGGGCGGTCGGCACCGGCCTCCCGGCAGCACTGGGACACCGGAGTCAGGAGAAGCCGATGGACATCAAACTGGAACTGGTCGCCGTACCGGTCACCGACATCGACCGGGCCAAGGCCTTCTACGAACGCATCGGCTTCCACGCCGACCACGACATCACGGTCAGCGAGGAGATCCGCTTCGTCCAGCTGACCCCGCCGGGCTCGGCCTGTTCGATCGCCATCGGCAAGGGCCTGACCCGGATGACACCGGGTTCGCTGGACAACATGCAGGTCGTGGTCGCGGACATCGAGGAGGCCTTCGCCGATCTCAAGGGCCGGGGCATCGAGGTGACGGAGATCGAGGACATGCCCTGGGGCTCCTTCGTCTACTTCTCCGACCCCGACGGCAACGGCTGGGCGGTCCAGCAGACCACCCCGCGCACGGCCTCGACGGGCTAGGGCCTGTCCGCACGTGTCAGTGCGGGGACCCAGAGGCCACAGGCAGGCGACGCGACTGCGCTTCGGGCCGCCGAAGGCAGCCCTCGGACGCGAGCCTCCGCCGCTCCACCCGCCCGGGCTGCGTTCGCGCAGTCCGGGCTTCGCCTTCCCCGGTTCAGGTGCCGTTCACGCCGGGCTCCCCCTGCCTGCCTAGCCTCCCTCTGTTCCACCCCCCGATCTGAAGGGAATCCGGTGTCCTTCACCGCCTCCGCCCGTCGAGCAGTGCTCCCCGCCGCCGTCCTGGCCGCCCTGGCCATACCGGCCGCGCCCGCGCACGCGGCCTCCTTCTCCGTCACCGCGACGGTGGAGACCGCCCCCGTCTCGCACAGCGGCGACGCCGCCGACGACCCGGCGATCTGGGTCCACCCCACGGACCCCGCCAAGTCCGTCGTCGTGGGCACCGACAAGAAGGGCGCGCTGGAGGTCTACGACATGACCGGTGCCCGGATCCAGCGGATCAGCGGCGACTACGGCAACAACGTCGACCTGCGCGGCAACATCGTCGTCACCGCCGACGACGAGGCCGCCGGCGGCAACGGCGCGATGCACATCTACCGCATCGACCCCGCGACCCGGCAGCTCAAGCGTCTGAAGGACGTGCCCACCGAGGTCACCGCCCACGGCATCTGCCTCTACACCTCGCCGGCCTCCGGGAAGCTGTACGCCTTCCCCAACTCCACCTCCGGCCGCGTCGAGCAGTGGGAGCTCGCCGTCAGCGGCGACTCGGTGACCGCGACCTCCGTGCGTCTGTGGGACGCGGGCTCCGCCGTCGAGGGCTGCTACGCCGACGACACCACCGGCAAGCTGTACCTCGGCGAGGAGGACGTCGGCGTCTGGATCTACGGCGCCGAGCCCACCGCCGGAACCACCCGCACCAAGCTCGACTCCACCGGCTCCGCCGGTCACATCACCGCCGACACCGAAGGCATCACCGCTGCCGGCAACCGGATCTACGTCTCTTCCCAGGGCAGCAACGACTTCACCGTCTACGACCGCACCACCCACGCCTACCTGGGCCGCTTCTCGGTCGTGGGCGGCACCGCGGCCGACGACTGCGAGGACACCGACGGCATCGACGCCAGCGCGGCCAACCTCGGCCCGGCCTTCCCGCAGGGTGCCTTCATCTGCCAGGACGGCTCCAACGGCGCCCCGGGCACCAGCGGCAACCAGAACTTCAAGTTCGTCCCGCTCCAGCGCATCGCGGCGAACTTCGCCTGACCGCAGAGGGGTGCCGCGACGGGCCGGACTGCGAGCGGCAGCCCGGCCCGTCGGCCCGCCGCAGCGTCAACGAGTTGGTCCAACGACACGCGGTACCCGTACGCCGGACGGCGGGGCCTCCGGGCGTCCGGTACGCCGGACCGATCTGCCCGGCCCGAGCCAACCCACCAACCCACCGGGTACCGGCCCCCAGCCAGACCAACCCGTCCGACCGGCCAGGCCAGGTCAGGCCAGGCCAGGCCAACCTGCCCGACCAGTCCACCCCGCGGCCAGCGGTCACCGCACGTGCAGTCCGAAACCCCCGCGCCCCGCGGGCTCCAGACCCTCCTTCAGGTGCAGCGAGGGGATCTCGTAGTCGCCGAAGTTCTGCCGCCGGAAGGCGATGGGCTCGGTCGACTCCAGGGTGAGCAGACGCTCCACCCACGCCTTTGCCACGTCCGCGTAGTCCTCGCCGCTCATCCGGTCGGTGCCGTACAGCACGAACGGCGGCAGCGGCTCGATGCCGGGGTAGTAGAGGATCCCGTGGTGGATCGGGAACAGCAGGTCGTCGATGGGGCCGTTGATCCCGCGCGCGGCGTAGTGCGACTCCGGGCCGCCGGCGGTCACCGACAGCAGGGCCCTGCGGCCCGCGAGGGTGCCTTCGCCGAAGCGCTCCCCGTACTTGGTGTCGCTGTGCTCGCCGACTCCGTACGCGAAGCGGTAGGTGAACACCCGGTCCACCCAGCCCTTGAGGATCGCGGGCATCGAGTACCACCACAGCGGGAACTGGAAGATGATCGTGTCGGCCCACAGCAGGTTCTCCTGCTCGGCGAGCACGTCCGGGGTGAGCGCCCCGGCGTCGAAGGCCCGGCCCGAGTCCACGGCGACCTTCAGCGGGCTCGACGCGTGGGGGCCGTAGTCCGCGGCGTCCACGACCGCCTTCCAATTCATGGCGTACAGATCGCTCACCCGCACCTCGTGCCCGGCGCCCTCGAGCGTGGACACCGCCAGGTCCTTCAGCGAGCTGTTGAGCGACTGCGGCTCGGGGTGGGCGTAGACGATCAGCGTCTTCACGGGAACTCCTCGGGATCGGATGCCCTGATCCTGGGCCCCGCGGCGCCCGCTGTTCAGGGGCGCGCCTTCCATCGGACCGGAGTTCCTGGTACCCACAGGGCCACCCTCACGGGCGTCGCCGCAGCCATACTTGACCCATGGACGATCTTGCGGGCTTCCTGCGGACCCGACGCGCTCGGGTCGACCCGGCGGCCGTCGGCATACCCACCGACAGCCGCCGCCGGGTCGAAGGCCTGCGCCGCGAAGAGGTCGCACACCTGTCCGGTGTCAGCGTCGACTACTACGTGCGGCTGGAGCAGGGCCGCGCGACCCAGCCTTCCGAGCAGGTGCTCGACGCGCTCGCCCGCGTCCTCGGCCTCGACGAGACCGAGCGGGAGCACCTCTACCGGCTCGCCCGGCAGCGCCGCCGCCGCGCGAAGGCGCCGGGCGGGAGGATCCGCCCGGAGGTGCTGCGCGTCCTCGACCTCGTCGTCGGCGCACCCGCGCTGATCATGGACCACCGCCTGAACGCGCTCGCCGGAAACCGCCTCGCCGGGCTCCTCTTCGCCCGGCCGATGCCGGGCCTGAACATCGCCCGGCACCTCTTCCTGGAGGAAGGCGAGCGCGGCCTCTACGCGGAGTGGGAGAACTGCACCCTCGACGTGGTCGGGCACCTGCGCCTGGCCGCCGGCCAGTACCCCGACGACCCCCGCCTGGCCTCGCTGATCGGCGAACTGGCCATGGGCAGCGAGCGCTTCCGCCGACTGTGGGCCCGCGCGGACGTGCGCGCCCGCACCCACGGACGCAAGACGTTCTGGCACCCGCTGGTCGGGCTGCTGGAACTGCACCAGGAGAACTTCGCGCTGCCGGGCGAATCGGGCATGGAGCTGCTGGTGCTGTCCGCGGCCCCCGGCAGCCCCGCCGAGGACGGGCTGCGCCTGCTCGCGGGGCTGGGAGCGGTCAGCACCGACGACGCGGACAGCTCGGACAGCGCCGATGCGCATCCGCCGGTGAACGCCCCGGTGCGCGACTAGCCAGACGAGACCCGCCCTCCCGCCCGCCGAACCGGGACCGGGACCGGGACAGGGACCGGGACCGGGACAGGCCGACGGAGCCGGTACGACAGGACCGGACCGGCGTCCTACGGTGCGAGCACGTCCAGTTCCTCCAGCGCGCCCGCCGCGATCTGCCGCGTCAGCGCCTCCGCGCCGGCCGCGTCCCGCTCCCGTACGGCCTCGGCCACCCGCACGTGCAGGGTGACGGCCGCCGGGTCGGGGTCGTGGAACATCACCGCGTGCCGGGTGCGCCCGGTCAGCACCTCGGCGACGACATCGCCGAGCCGCGCGAACATCTCGTTGCCGGAGGCGTTGAGCACGATCCGGTGGAAGGCGATGTCGTGGTGGAGGTACCCGTCGAGCTGGTGGCCGCGTGAGGTGCGGACCATGCCCAGGGCCGCCTCGGTGAGATCGGCGCACTGCTCCGGGGTGGCCCGGACCGCCGCGAGTCCGGCCGCGGCCGGTTCGATGGCCGAGCGCAGCACGGTGAGGGAGCGCAACTGCCGTGGGCGGTCCGCGCCGGCGAGGCGCCAGCGGATGACGCGCGGGTCGTAGACGTTCCACTTCTCGGTGGGGCGGACGGTGACGCCGACCCGGCGGCGGGACTCGACCAACTGCATCGATTCCAGTACGCGGACCACCTCGCGGACCACGGTCCGCGAGGCGCCGAAGCGTTCGGCGATCTCGTCCGTGCGCAGCACGCTGCCGGGTGGATGCTCCCCCGCGGTGATCGCCAGGCCGAGTGTGTCCAGTACGTGGGAGTGGAGCCCTTGGCCGCCCGGCCCGTCCGGTCCGCCCGGCCCTTCAGTGGTCATGGCGTAAGCGTACGGTGACGCCCAGACAGACAAAAGATGTGACGTTTTACCGATGACCTCTTGAATAAGTACTACGTAATGCGTTTCAGTGGTGCCCAGGCCTTCCGGGCCGATGTCAACGAGGACAAGGACAACGAAAAAGAGGTGCGCGATGACGCGCGTCATTGTGGTGATGGGCGTGGCCGGGACGGGAAAGACGACCGTGGGCCGGCTGCTCGCCGACGCGCTCGCCCTCCCCTACGCGGAGGGCGACGCCTTCCACCCGGCGGCCAACGTCGCCAAGATGTCCGCCGGCATCCCCCTGGACGACGCGGACCGCCGGCCCTGGCTGGACTCGATCGGCGAGTGGATGCGCAACCGGGCCCGTGTCGGCGGTGGGGTCGTCTCCGCCTCCTCCCTCAAGCGGACCTACCGGGACCGGCTCCGGGCCGTCGCGCCGGACACCGTCTTCGTCCACCTCACCGGCGACCGGCCGCTGATCGAGGAGCGCATGGCGGCGCGCAAGGGGCATTTCATGCCCACCACGCTGCTGGATTCGCAGTTCGCCGCCCTGGAGCCGCTCCAGCACGACGAACTGGGGGTCCTCGTCGACGTGTCCGGAGCCCCGGAGGAGATCACCGCACGGGCGCTGGCCGCCCTGCGCCGCCTCCCGGCGCCGGCCGCGTAGCCGCCCGGGCCCCACACCCCGCCCCCTGCCCCGCACGCAAGAACGAAGGAACCGTCACCGTGACCAGTCTCAGCGTCGAGACTCTGGCAGCGGCCGCCGCCGAGCCGATCACCTCGGCCGGCAACACCCAGCTGGGGATAGCCGTCCTCGCGGGCATCGCCGTCATCGTCCTGCTCATCACCCGCCTCAAGCTGCACGCCTTCCTGGCGCTGACGCTCGGCTCGCTCGCCCTGGGGGTGTTCGCCGGCGCCCCCCTGGCCAAGACCGTCTCCAGCTTCACGGCCGGGCTCGGCGCCACCGTCGCGGGCGTCGGCGTACTCATCGCGCTCGGCGCCATCCTCGGGAAGCTGCTCGCCGACTCGGGCGGCGCGGACGAGATCGTGGACACCATCCTGGCGCGCGCCAAGGGCCGGGCCATGCCGTGGGCGATGGTGCTGATCGCCTCGGTGATCGGCCTCCCGCTCTTCTTCGAGGTCGGCATCGTGCTGCTGATCCCCGTGGTCCTGCTGGTGGCCAAGCGGGGCAACTACTCGCTCATGCGGATCGGCATCCCCGCGCTGGCCGGCCTGTCCGTGATGCACGGGCTGATCCCGCCGCACCCCGGGCCGCTGGTCGCCATCGACGCCCTCCACGCCAACCTGGGTCTCACCCTCGCGCTCGGCGTGCTCGTCGCCGTCCCGACCGTCGTCATCGCGGGTCCGGTGTTCTCCCGGTACGCGGCCCGTTGGGTGGACATCCCGGCGCCCGAGCACATGATCCCGCAGCGGCCCTCGGCCGAGCTGGAGCACCGCCCGCGCTTCGGGGCGACGGTCTTCACCGTGCTGCTGCCGGTGGTCCTGATGCTGATGAAGGCCCTGGTCGACATCGTGGTCAACGACCCGGCCAATGCGGTCCAGCGGGTCACCGACGTGGCCGGCTCACCCCTGATCGCCCTGCTCGCGGCGGTGCTCGTGGGCATGTTCACCCTCGGCCGGGCGGCCGGCTTCACCAAGGCGCGGCTGTCCGTGACGGTGGAGAAGTCGCTGGCCCCGATCGCGGGCATCCTGCTGATCGTGGGTGCGGGCGGTGGTTTCAAGGCGACGCTGATCGACGTGGGTGTCGGCCAGATGATCATGGACCTGTCCGAGAACTGGGCGATACCCACCCTCCTGCTGGCCTGGCTCATCGCGGTGGCCATCCGCCTGGCGACGGGCTCGGCCACGGTCGCCACCATCTCCGCGGCCGGCCTGGTGGCCCCGCTCGCGGCGGGCATGTCCTCCACGGAGACCGCCCTGCTGGTGCTCGCCATCGGAGCGGGGTCGCTGTTCTTCAGCCACGTCAACGACGCCGGGTTCTGGCTCGTGAAGGAGTACTTCGGCATGACGGTCGGCCAGACCCTGAAGACCTGGTCGGTGATGGAGACCATCATCTCGGTGGTCGGCCTGGGCTTCGTCCTGCTGCTGTCACTGGTCCTCTGACCGACCCCTCGCCGCCCGCTCCCCCGCCGAATCCCCGCCGCAAGCCCGCCGCAAGCCCGCCGGATCCGCGTCGGCTTCCGGTCAGCCGGTCCGCCGGTGCCTGCCCCGCGTCCCCTCCCGGGACCCGGGGCGGGCCAGTTGGGCCGCCGCCAGGTCGAAGCCGCCCGCCGCGGTGGCGCAGCGGTCGGCCAGGGACTCCACCTCGGCCCGGAAGGCGTCGCCCCCCGGGCCCTGCCAGCGCAGGTCTCCGGCGGCGCGGCGCAGCCGCTCGGCGTGCGAACGCAGGGCGGCCGAGTGGGCGCGCAGGCCCTCGGCCGGGGCCGGGCGTGTCTCGGACCGGGGCGCGGGCCCGGCGGTGTCCGTCATTCGGGCCGCCCCGGGACGTAGACGTCGGGGTGGCCGGGCAGCCGCACGAGGTGGCTTCCGGTGACCCGGCCCCCGAAGGCGGCGAGGGCAGCCGCCGGACCCGGCTCGGGGCCCGAGCCCACCCAGGTGACCCGGTAGACGCTGGTGAACTCCCGGCTTCCGGCGAGCCGTCCGGCCGTCCGGGCGCCCGGACCGTGGCCGAGCAGGGCGAGTTCGGTCCCGGAGGCCACGAGGCGGCGTACGGTCGCGGCCACGTCCCGGACGTGCCCGGCCGGCTCCTCGTACGGGTCGTCCGCGCTGCCTGACTCCTGTGGTGGTCCGGCGAGTTGGAGTACGCACCGCTCGACCCCGTCCGGGCCGACGACCTGCTGGAGCAGGACCGCGCCCGGGGATCCGCCGATCCGGTCGGCATTGCCCCGGTACCCGGCCGGGGTGCCGGTGGTGTCCAGTTCGGCGAGGATGCGGCTCCCCTGCTCGGAGCAGGCGGGTCCCCGGTCGAAGAAGGCCCGCAGGGCGGCGCCGATCCCGAGGAGCGGCTCGGCGGCCACGGCCCTGCCGGTGGCGACCTGCCAACCGGCGTGGTCGTTGAACGGGTTGTCGTCGGTCAGCGCGTTCCAGGCCAGGATGTCGGCGAAGGAGGGGTTCAGCAGCGCGAAGGCGGGCCCCTCGCCGCGTCGGCGCACGAGCTCGCGGAACGCCCGGGCGGCGTCCGCCTGCCGGTCCTCTTCCACCGCGAGGAAGACCTCGGCGGCGGCCGGGTCGGCCGACCTCGCCGGGTTACGGGTGCTCTCGGCCCGGATCCGGCCCTTGAGGCCGCACACCGCGAGGCTGACGGCGAGGCTTTCCCGGCCGGTGAAGACCCCCGCGAGCCACCCGGCCCGCGCCACGCCCCGCCCCCGGGCGGCCCAGCCGAGTCCGTTCGGGTCGGTGAGGGCGCGCAGCAGCGTACGCCAGGCCGCGCGGCGTCGGCTGCCGAGGCCCAGCGCGGTGACCGGCAGCCGGGAGCTGAGGGCGAGCCGGGAGACGTAGCGGGCGGCTTCGCCGACGGCGTCGGCCGCCTCGGCCAGCTCCCGGCACAGGGCGCCCAGTTGATCGGCGTCCGGGTCGGTGGGCGCGGAGGTCGCGGAGGTCCCGGGGGTCGCGGCGTCGGACATGGATTCCTCGTCGGGTCGGATGAACGTCGGGCAGGACGGGGCGGGACGAACAGGTCGGGCGTGAGACAGGCAGGGCGGGCAAGCCGGGCGAGCGGGCCGGAGGCCGTTGCGCCGCCGGGGTGCGGGCAGGGCCGGCGGTGGGGTCAGCGGCGGGTCAGGCGCAGGCGGATGCCCTGCGGGTCCAGGGCCGCGGGGAGCGGGCCGAGGGGGTCGAGCACGGGCCGGACGGGCCGGACCCGGTGTCCGCGCAGCACCTCCGCGCAGAGCGCCGCGGTGACCAGCAGCCCGAGCTGTTCACCGGGGCAGCGTCCGGCGGCATGGCTGAACGGGGCCATCCGGACGTCATGGTCCGCTTCGCGCGAGGCCCACCGGCCGGGGACGAAGACGTGCGCGGCGGGCACGTGTGCGGGGTCGCGCTGGTGGAACAGCACGGGCAGCACCACGCAGGTCCCGGCGGGATGCCGCACGCCCCGCCATTCGGTCTCGGCCCGGGTGATCCGTATCAGGTCGGGCACGGCCGGATAGAGGCGCAGCGATTCCCGGACGCAGGCCCGCAGCCGGGGCAGCGCCCCCTGGGCGGCGCCCTGCACCCATCCGGCGGCCCGGGCCTCTGCGGCCACGGCGTCCTGTTCGGCCGGGTGCGCGCCGAGGAGAAGCAGGGTGCGCAGCAGGACGCCGGGGACGAGGTCGAAGGCCGCCAGCCACTGGCGGACCTGCCCGACCGGGTCGAGCCCGGCCCGGTCCGGATCGCCGAGGGGGTCCGCGTGGCGGCGGGCCCGCCCGATGAGGGTGTGCGGCTCCGCGAGGTGGGCGTACGCGGCGATGCGCGCGCCGGCCCTCTCGTGGAAACGCCCGAGCCGGCGGCCGAGTTCCGTGTCCTCGACGGCCGCGTCGCCGAGGACGATGCGGCGGGCCGCGCGGGCCACGGAGTGCCGGACGCGGGCGAGTTCGAGGGAGCCGCCGGCCGTCAGGCGCCGGGCCTCGTCGGTGAGGACCGAGAGGAACGCCGCGCACGAGGGGTGCACGGTCAGCCCCGCGGCGAGCACGGAGTCGTCGACCGCCCGCCGCTCGGCGCGGAGCCCGGCGTGGGCGCAGCCGTCCGCGCCTGCGGGGGGCCGGCCGAGGGGGCCGACGGGTTCGGCGTAGAACTGCCGGATGTCCTGCGGATCGAGGATGAGCAGGACGGTGCCGGTCAGCCCCCGTACGAGCACGGGCGCCCCGCCGTGCCGTTCGCGCAGCGCCCGCAGGGTGGCGGCGGACCAGCGGGGCCGGTCCGGCCCTACGTGCCCGCGCGCCGCACGGGGGCGGGCGCTCACGAAGCCCCGTACCAGTGCGGGCAGGGTGTGGGCGGCGGCGAACCGGGCGCTCTCGCCGCGCCCCGCCCGCGCCGTCATACGGGTGCCTCCGCGGCCGGGGCCGGTGGCGTGCGCGCATCGCGGGCGGTCTCGTGAGCCGTACGCATTGGTGTACCTCCGCGCAGCCTGGAGTCGATTCGACGGTCGGTGATCTCGCGCTCACCGTACGTCGACCGTCCCGGGTCCGCGCTCCGAGGACCACGAGGGGGGTACGGGAGGCCCACGGGCGGGCTACGGGCGGGACGGCGCGTCCGGTTCGGGATCGGGACCGCGATCCAGGCCGGAGGCGGGGCCGGAATCAAGCCCGGAAACGGGATCGAGGTCGACGAGCAATGCGGCGACCTCCGGACCGGCGGCGAGGTAGTCCGTGAAGGTCTCGTTGGACAGGGCCCAGGGGGAGCGTCCGAGGCGGACGAGGCCTATGGCGGCGGCCGGCGCGAGGCCGCCGTCCACGAGGCACTGGGCGACGACCAGGCCGGAGCGGTTGTAGCCGGAATGGCAGCGCACCAGGATCCGCCGTCCGGAGTCGAGGGCCTGTCGGGCGGCGCCGGCGAGCCGGAGGACGGTGTGCAGCTGCGCGCCCGTGAGCGGGGCGTCGGGCATCTCGCCGACCAGGTGTTCCACACGAGGGTCGGGGCCGTGGCCCGGCCGGGTGAAGAGGCTGATGACGAGGTCGAACTCGGCTCCGACGACGACCGGGCGCGGCTCCCCTGCCGGGTCGGTCCAGTAGTGGCCGCCCATCCACAGGCCGGGGGTGATCTCGTCCCAGGGGCTCTGCGGATCGGGTACCTCACGGTCCCTCTGACGGGTCTCCTTCATCGAACTCCGAAGATACAACAGCGTTGCACTGGAGGGGAGTTCAGGCGAACACCGCTTCGCGGAAGGCAGTACGGAGCGGGGCCGACGGGGTGGTGGGGAGCAGGGCCGCCCAGCGCCGCCCGCGCGGGGAGATCCACAGGGCCGGGCCGTCGCCGTGGGACCAGGATCCGTGCGCGCCGGGGTGCCAGAGGAGGCCCCGGGCGGGCAGGAGTTCGCCGGTGCGGATGCGCAGCGACTGCGCGGTCCAGGCCCCGCTGACGGGTCCGCCCGCCGGGGCGAGGAGGTGACTCAGGAACCGGCCGAGGTCGGCTGCGGGCGCGCGCAGAGTCCCGTCGGCCGCGAACCCCGTGCCGGTCATGCCGAGCGGGCCCCAGATCCGCTCGGCGGCGTACCCTGCCAGGGGGCTGCCGCACAGCCGCTCGGCGAGCCCGGTGAGCGCGGGCGACACCCCGGAGCCGTGGGTGAGCAGATGGTGCGCGGTGGTTCCGGCGGGCAGGCCGTCGCCCGCCCCGTAGGCGGTGAGCGGGGTGTGCAGGGCCAGCTCCCCCGCGTCCACGAGCATCCCGATGACGGGCCAGACGACCAGAACGCCCGCCAGCCCGCCGAGATCCGGGACGGCGTCCCGCTCCCCGGCCTCCACCACCGCGTCCGGACCGTCCGCGCCACCGACGGCCCAGCCGGCCCCGGGGTCCGCGTCCCGTACGAGTGCCGCGATCCGGTCGACGCCGCTGCCCGGAGCGTGCTGAGCGACCGGCTCGCGCTGCCCGCACTGCTCGGCCTGTCCGGTCTGGTCGGCCTGGTCGGCCTGTCCGGCCTGGTCGCTCTGGAGCGTCATGGTCAGCCACGGTACGGCGCCCTCCGCACCTGCCCGGCGCGTCGCGCGGTCCGGCCGCGGCGGGCCACCCGAATGCCCCCGCGGCCAGCCCGGTACCGCCGCCGGCGGCGACCCGTACGCCGGTTCAGGCCCCGCCCACCGCGTCCGCCCCGTCCGCCGGCGGCTCCGCGCGGATGCCCGTGACGACCACGGTGATCAGGCAGAACGCGATGAGGATCTCCGCCCAGAGCGTCGAGGCATCCACCGTGGACGAGAAGAGCACGTCGTTGTTGGAGAACAGGACCCGCACCGGAACCTTCTCGTGGCCCAGTACGGCCGCGAACTCCACGTCCGCCCCTTAGGCGTCGAAGGGGTAGTCCGTGATGGAGCCGCCCGTCAGGGCCACCGGCACGTCCAGGGTGGAGATGCGCTGGTGGGCCCTGAAAGGTCAGGTCGCCGCGGGTGGCCGGCGAGGTCTGGAGGGTGAGGTCGCCGGCCGGTGCGATCCCGCCGGCCTCGGCCAGCGCCCCGCGGGGCCTGACCAGGACCCGCAGCACCAGTTCGCGTCCGGCGGCGTCGACGCGCTGGATCGTCGCCTCGACGTCCACCCGGTCCGGATCGGCCCGTCCCGCGGTGTGGACGGTGTCCTGGGCCTGGCGTTCGCCGAACTGCAGTCAGGCCCCCACGCCGACCGCCGCCACGATCGCCAGCAGGAGCAGACCCGGGAGCAGCGGGAAGCGCCACCCGGACGGGCGGCGCCGCACTGCGCTCACGCGGCGGGCCTGCCGGGCTGATCGTGGGTCGAGCAGTGGATGCCGCCGCCGCCCGAGGCGATCGTGTCGATCGCGACGGGGACGACGTCCCGCTTGGGAAAGTGCTCCTGCAGGATGCCGCGGGCCCGGTCGTCGGCCTGGCGGTCTCCGAACTTCGGCATGAAGACGGAGTCGTTGGCCACGTAGAAGTTGGCGTAGGTCGACACGAAGTCGTCGCCCTCGCCCGTGATCTTGTCCAGGTCGGGCTGCGGCAGGTCGATGATCTCGAACTTCCGGCCGCGGGCGTCCGTGGCCTTCGACAGGACCGCCTTCGCCTGGTCGGCCGAGCGGGACCAGGAGTCCTTCGGGGTGTTCGGGTGGGCGCGGTCCAGCAGGACGACGCCGGGGGCGGTGAACCGTACGAGGCTGTCCACGTGGGCGTCGGTGATGTCCTCGCCGCGCACGCCGGCCAGCCAGACCACCGTCTCGACGCCGAGGGTCTGCTTGAGCTCGGCCTCGATCTGGTCCCGACTCTTTCCGCGGTTGCGGTTGTCGTTGACGATCGAGCTCTCGGTGATCAGCAGGGTGCCCTCGCCGTCCGTCTCGAAGGAGCCGCCTTCGGCCACCAGCGGAGCCTGGACCCGGGGGATCCCGTACTTCTGGAGCAGGAGGCGCCCGACCTGGCCGTCGTTCTTGTGCTCCTGCTTGTTGCCCCAGCCGTTGAAGTTGAAGTCGACTCCGACGACCTTGCCCTCCTCCTCGACGAAGACGGGAACGGTGTCGCGGGCCCACAGGTCGTCCACGGCCGGCGGGATCACCTCGACCTCGGAACCGCAGGCCTTCTGCGCCGCGGCCACCTGCTCGGGCCGGGCCATCATGACGACCTCCTCGTACCCCCCGACGGCCCGGGCGATCCGCGCGATGTCCTCGCGCACGGAGCGCAGGTCCTCCATCCAGACCGCGTCCAGGGCGGGCCAGGCCATGAAGGTGCGGGTGTGGCTCTCCCACTCGGCGCCGAGCCGGCGCTTGGCGCCGGCGGGGGACGGCTGAGTGGAGCCCTCGGGGGCCTGGGAGCGCGGGGCGCTCTGCGAGGGGCCGCAGGCGGCGGCCCCGAAGGCGAGGGCGCCGAGCCCGGCGAAGGTGCGGAGGGCGGTCCGGCGCGCGGGGGGCAGGTGGGGCACGGGAGGACTCCGATCGAGGGCCGGCGGGACGACTGCATCCGGCCGGGACGGGCGCGGGAGGCACGGCACGGGCCGACGGTCCCGGGCCCCCGAGACAAGGGTGCGCCCTCGGTCCGCGAAGGGCCGTCACGCCGAGCGGATGGTGCGGGCACGTGTCGCCACTCTGGCACTGACTGAAAATTCAGTCAATTCATGGCACGAATGCGCGCAGGCCCCTGCCGCATCGCAGGGCATCTCGCCCCGCATCAACTCCGGGGTCGAGGACCCCACGCCGTGGCTCGCCACCGCGTACGTGTCCGGTCCCTCGCTGCACGAGGTCGTACGGCGGCACGGCCACTGCCGGCCCGCACGGTCCTACTGCTGCTCGCGGGCATAGCCGAGGCGCTCCAGGCCATCCACGGGGCGGGCGTCGTCCACCGCGACCTGAAACCGGCCAACGTCCTGCTCGCGGGGGACGGCCCCCGGGTGATCGACTTCGGCATCGCCCGCGCGGCCGACGCCGCCGCGCTCACCGGTACGGGGCTGCGGATCGGCACGGCGGCGCTCATGGCGCCCGAGCAGGCCCTCGGCCCTCCGGCGACGCCGGCGACCGACGTCTTCGCGCTCGGGACACTGGCCGCGTACGTCGCCTGCGGGGTCGCACCCTTCGGGAACGGCCCGGAGTCCAGCGCCCTCTATCGGGTCGTCCACGAGCATCCCGACCTCACCCGGGTGCCGCACGAGCTGTACGGGCTCGTCTCGTGGTGCCTCGCGAAGCGTCCCGAGGACCGTCCGCAGCCGGCCGAACTGATCGCCTCCGTGCGGGCGCACCCCCTGGTGTGCGGGCAGCCGGAGTTCACCGGCGGCTGGTTGCCCCGGCAGGTCCGGGAGGAGCTCGGGGGCGGAGGCGGGGGCGACACCGCTCGGGCCGCCCCTGCGCCGTTCCAGGCCACCAGGACGGCCCCCGCGCATCCGGGCCCGGCGGGCGTCACTCCCGCATCCCTCACGATCGCGAGACTGGCCGAGGCCCCGGCCGACGGCTCCGTCACGATCCTGGTGGACCAGTACCGCCGGAGCTGATGCCCAGAGCCGCCGAGGCGTCACGGCGAAGGGCGGGGCGCCCTGAGGCACCCCGCCCGTTGCGCTGTCGCCGGAGATCAGGTCTTGCCGGCGTCAGGTCTTGTCGGAGGTCAGGTCTTGTCGGGGCGGTCCGTCACGCGCAGGGAGTTCAGCAGGGGTTTGCCGAAGCCGGTGTGGGTGACGAAGCGGACGTTCAGGGTGCCGTCCGTGACCGTGACCGTGTAGGTGCGGGTCAGGGCCGTGTAGGAGCCCGCCTCCAGGGCGATGTCCAGCGAGGGCAGTACCTGGGCGCCCTCCGCCAGGACGTCGAAGACGCGCTTGTTCGGCTTGGTGGAGGAGAGCTCCGCGAAGCCCAGTTCCACGGTGTAGGTGCCGTTGGGGACGTTGTCGAAGCGGTATTCGTACATGCCCTCGCGGGCGTTGCGGAAGAGCTTCTGGTCGTCCGTGCCCGCGATCGTACGGCTGGTGGACTGCGACGAGGCGTTGCCCTGGTAGCCGTACGAGCCCGCCGTGTACTTGCGGTCCGGGGACCAGCCGTCGCCCAGCGAGTCCGTGCTCGCGCCCGTGGAGCCCGCGTCCAGGGCGACCTGGTAGCGCGGGACGACGAGCTTGACGGGGACGGTGAGCACCGGGGTCCGGCCGCTGGCCGAGGTGATCTTCAGGTCGGCCGTGAGGACGGTGCCCGGGGTCAGGCCCGTGGTGTCCACGGACAGGGTGAGCGGGGCCTTCCCGCCCGTCGGGAGGTCCCCGGAGCCCGGGGTCACCGTCAGCCAGGCCGCGTCCTCGGCCGCCGTGAAGGCCGTACCGAGACCGGGGTTGGTGAGGTCGAGGGTCCGCGTCCGCTTCTGGCCGGGCGGCAGGACGATCTCCACCGCCGCCTTCGACGGGGTCGCCTTGCCGGTGCGCAGGGACCGGGTCACCTGGGTGACGTCGGCCGCCTTGACGTCCACGGTGGCCGCCACCGGCTCGTACTGGGCGGCGGTCAGGGCGAGTTCCCGTGCCCCCGAGGGACTCTGGACCACGTACCCGCCGTCGGCCGCCGTGGTGGCGGAGACCGCGGTGGCGCCCGTGCCGATGGTCACGGTGGCTCCGGCGACCCCGTTGCCGTCGTTCGCGTCGAGCACCCGGCCCGCCACCACGCCGCTCTTGGTGGTGCGGAAGGAGACGGACAGGCCGTCGGTGATCACGGGCGTGTTGAAGGAGTACCGGTAGGCGTCGGTGCCGGTGGCGTTCTCCACGCCGACCGTGGCGGTGGAGCCGCCCTTGATGCCGGCGCCGCCGGTCCCTTGGTAGGAGTACCGGACGGTGCCGTCCTCGCCGATCGCCGCCGAGAAGGAGAACTTCTCGGACTGCGCCGACCAGTGCGACACCTCGCGCCATTCGATGACGTAACTGCGGTGCGGTGCGGAGCCGGTGACCGCGGTGAAGACTCCGGACCCGCTGCCGTCGGCGCCGACGACCAGGTCGTCCCAGAAGGGGTACAGCGCCGCGTTGAGCGTGGCCGCGCTCGGGATGTCCCCGTTGACGTCCCCGGTGTTGTTGCCGCCGAAGCTGACGGTGCCGTTCGTGCCGATCCAGGCCTGCCCGTACGTCTTGCCGTACAGCGGCAGCGGGAAGGGCAGGTCGACGCGCTCGGTGGTGTTGTCGCCGGTCAGTGCGAGCCGGCGGTCGCCAGGCTGGTACGGGCTGCCGTTCGAGGCGGTGCAGGCGTAGCCGTAGCCGTCGGTGCGCTCGGGCAGGTTCACCGCGACGGTGGTGTCTCCGGCGACGGTGACCGCGGCCGCGCCGGCGGTGAGGCAGCGGGAGGAGTGGGTGGCGTTCACGGTGTAGGTGCCGTGCGGCAGGGTGACCTCGAAGCGGCCCTGGGCGTCGGTGGTCGCGGTCACCGGGGTGTCGGCGACGGTCACCGCGGCGCCGGCGAGCGGGCCCGCGGCCGAGGCGACGGTGCCGGTGAGCTTCCCGGAGTCCGCCTGGACGAGGTCGATGTCGCCGGTGGCGGTGGCGTTCTCGGTCACCGCCACGGTCGCGCCCTGCTGTCCGTAGCCGAACTTCGAGGCGGTGACGGCGTACGAGCCCACGGACAGGGTGGGGAAGCGGTACGTGCCGTCGGCCGCGGTGGTCGTCGTACGGTCGATCGGGCCGTCGGCGGCGACCTTCACCCCGGCGACGGGCTGTCCGCCGGAGCGGACGGTGCCGGCGAGCGCGCCGAGGGCTCCGCGCGGCGCGGCGGTGACGGCGGCGAGCGCGTCGAGCTTGCCCTCGCCGAAGACGTTGTTGTCGGCGGCGGTGCCGCCGCACTGGGCACTGTCGGTGTCCAGCGCAGTGCCGTCCAGCAGTGCTTCGGTCTGCGCGATGTCGCCTTCGAGGGCGGGGGCGGCCGACCAGAGCAGTGCCACGGCCGCGGCGGTGTGCGGCGAAGCCATGGAGGTGCCGGAGAAGGACTCGTACGCGCCGCCGGGGACGGAGGAGCGCACGTTCACGCCGGGAGCCGCGATGTTCGGCTTGAGGATCCCGCCGGGGCCGGCGCCGCGCGAGGAGAAGGAGGCGACGGCGCCGTTGATGTCGAAGGCGCCGGAGCTGTAGGAGCTCGCGTAGTCGCCGGGCGATCCGCTGGTGGCGCAGCCGGGTCCGGAGTTGCCGTTGGAGAAGGCCGGGAAGATGCCGGCGGCCCGCCAGGTGTCCACGATCTGCTGGTACCAGGTGTCTCCGCCGGGGCCGCCCCAGGAGTTGTTGACGATGTGCGGGGCCAGGTCGGGGCGCGGGTTCTGGCCGTTGAGGTCGGTCGGGGCGACGATCCACTGGCCGGCGGCGAGCAGCGAGGCCTCGGAGCAGGAGTTGGACTCGCAGCCCTTGGCCGCGATCCACTTGGCTCCGGGGGCCACGCCGATCTTGTTGGCGCCGCCGTCGTCACCGACCATCGTCCCCATGGTGTGGGTGCCGTGGTCGTTGTTGTCGCAGGGGGCCGCGGTGGCGCAGACTCCCGCCGGGTCGAACCAGTTGTAGTTGTGGTCGTAGGTGCCGTCCGCGGCCCGGCCGCGGTACTGGTTGGCCACGGCCGGGTGGGTGTGGTCCACTCCGCTGTCGATGTTGGCGACGACGATGCCCTCACCGCGCACGCCGAGCTGGTCCCAGACCTGCGGCGCCTTGATCCGGTCGACGTTCCACTCGACGGCGTCGGCCGCCGTCTTCTCCCGGGCGCCCTCCGCGGGCTTCGCCAGGGCGATCTGGTCGTCGGCGTCGATCCGGGCGACCTCGGGGCGCTGGGCCAGGGCGGTGGCGAGCTTCTCGGTACCGACGACGCGGACCGCGTTGACGATCCAGTACGAGGTGTACTCGGCCTGCGTGCCCTCCAGAGCCTTGATCACCTCGGTCTGGCTGCGTGCGGCCTGCTCCTTCTTGAGCCGCAGCACCGTCGCGGCCTTCGCGGCCCGGGTCGGCTGCGCGGCCGCGGCGGTGAGGTCGGCGGCGCTGTCGAGGTAGACCCAGAAGACGGCCTTGGCGGAGCCGTCGAGCCGGGCCCGGAGACTCGGCTCGATCTTGCGCTCGGCCGCGCCCGGGGTGGGGGCCGGATCGGGGGCGGCCGCGGCCACGCCCGCGCCGAGGGGCAGGAGCAGGGCCGCGGTGAGGGCGGCGAGCCCTGCGCGCAGGGGTCGTAATCGTGCTCGGGAGCTTGGTGCCACGTGTGGTCTCCTCGTACGCCGTGTGCAGAACGTGCGGAAAGGGTGTGCGTGACGTGCGCGGGCCATGGTGCGGGAGATGTCATGACCCGTACAAGGGTGCCTAATGAGCCGTACCGCCACCGGACGGCCACCGGCCCCGCCACCGGACCGCGATCGGCCGGGTGGCCGTTCCGGGCCGCGCGGGCCAGCCTGGGGGAATGACCGCCCCCGCCCCGTCCCCCGCTCCCTCCCCCGGGGTGCGGCTCGGCACCGCGCAGGGCCGGTGGATCGTGCTGACCACCGTGCTCGGGTCCGCCATGGCGCTGCTCGACTCGACCGTGGTCAATGTGGCCCTGCCCGCCATCGGGCGGGATCTCGGCGCCGATCTCGCGGTGCTCCAGTGGACGGTCAACGCCTACCTGCTGACCCTCGCGGGCCTGATCCTGGTCGGTGGGGCGCTCGGGGACCGGTTCGGGCGTCGCCGGATCTTCGTGCTCGGGGTGGTGTGGTTCGCGGTGGGTTCCCTGCTGTGCGGGATCGCACCGAACGCAGGGGTGCTCATCGCCGCCCGCGCCCTGCAGGGGGTCGGCGGGGCGTTGCTGACGCCCGGTTCCCTCGCCTTGATCCAGGGATCGATCCATCCCGACGACCGGGCCCGCGCGGTGGGGCTGTGGTCGGGGTTCGGCGGGGTGGGCGCCGCCGTGGGGCCGTTCCTGGGCGGCTGGCTGGTGGACGGGCCGGGCTGGCGCTGGGTGTTCCTGCTGAACGTGCCGGTGGCCGCGCTCTGTGTCCCGGTCGCGCTGCGGCACGTACCGGAATCTCGGGATCCGGCGGCGCACGGGCGGTTCGACGTGGCCGGAGCGGTGCTCGGGGCGGCCTCGCTCGCACTGATGACCTACGCGCTCATCGAGGCCCGGTCGGGCACCGCGCTGGTGGCGGGCGCCGCCGTGGGCGGCGTACTGCTGGCCGGGGTGTTCGTGCTGGTCGAGCGGCGGCGGGCCGATCCGATGGTGCCCCCGGACATCTTCTCCTCGCGCCGGTTCACCGCCGTCAACCTGGTCACCCTGTGCGTGTACGCGGCCTTCGGCGGGTTCTTCTTCCTCGTGGTGCTCCAGCTCCAGGTGGTGTCCGGCTACTCCGCCCTGGGCGCCGGAGCCGCCCTGCTGCCCACCACGGCCCTGATGCTGCTGCTGTCGGCCCGGTCGGCGCAGCTCGGGGAGCGGATCGGCCCGCGGATCCCGCTGACCGTGGGGCCGCTGCTGTGCGCGGCGGGGATGCTGCTGATGCTGCGGGTGGGCCCGGAGGCCTCGTACGTAGGGGACGTCCTGCCGGCGCTGCTCGTGATGGGCCTGGGCATGGCGGCCCTGGTGGCGCCGCTGACGGCGACCGTCCTGTCCTCGGTGGACCCCGGCCGGGCGGGGCTGGCCAGCGGCATCAACAACGCGGCCGCGCGCGCCGCCGGGCTCCTCGCGGTGGCCGCGCTACCGCTGCTGGCCGGGATGGGGCCGGACGCGTACCTCTCGGCCGGGGCCTTCGACGCGGCCTTCGGGCGGTCGATGTTCTGGTGCGCGGGGGTGCTGGTGGTCGGGGCCGCCGTGGCCTGGGCGACCGTACGCTCCCCCGCGCCCGGGGCCTGTCACCCGCAGTGCCGTACGAACTGCGCGGTGACCGCTCCGCCGCTCGAACCCCCGGGAGCGGCGGCGCGGTGACCCCTTGGGCGGGCCGGCCCTACCAGGGGCTAGGCGCCGGCGGGGCGACGACCGGCGGGCGATCGTCGCAGGTGATGGTGTTGGGCAGTTCCCAGCCGGCCAGCCAGGGGCCCGTGGTGCCGCCGCCGTCGTTGCCGCCGCGGTCGACGAGGGTGAACTCCGAGCCGGTGGCCGGGAAGTTGAAGGAGCCGCAGTTGTTGACGCCGACGGCCCCGACGTTACGTGCGTCGACGTTCTCGAAGCTCGCCGAGCCGGCCGCGCGTGCGCTGACCACGGAGGTGCCCGTGCCGTCGACGCGGACGTCCTTGAAGCGGACGTTCTCGATGCGGACCTTGTCCTTCACCGGCCAGTCGCTGACCAGCATGATCGCGTTGTAGGTGCTGTCGAGGAAGGAGTTCCCGGCGACCTGGATGTCGGCCCGGTCGATGCTGCGGTCCAGGGCGTAGAACCAGATCGCGCCGAGCCCGATGTTCCAGTTCAGTTCGTACGTGCCGGAGCGCACGGTGGTGTTGCCGTCGATCCGCAGGCTGCCGGTGAAGGGTTCGGCTCCGAAGCGGGAGCCGACGTGCAGGGCGCTGCCCTCGCGGACCGGGTCGGCCACGAGGTTGGCCGTGACGGTGGTGTCGGTGCCGCCGTAGATCGCGATGCCGTTGGCCAGCGTGGGGCTCTGCACGGTGTTGTGGTCGAAGGTGTTGCGGGCGTTCGTGGTCTTCTCCGCCCACATGGCGAGGCCGTCGTCGCCCGTGTTGCGGACGAAGTTGTCCTGGACGAGGGAGTCGGTGACTCCGGTGTGGAAGTTCAGGCCGTCGGCGATCTGGTCGGTGATGACGTTGCGGGTGACCTTCACGTTGCTCATCGGGCCGTCGAACCAGAGGCCGACCTTGGTGTGGTGGATGTAGAGGGAGTCGATGGTGGAGTCGCTCATCGCGCCGCCGACTCCGTTGACCTGGTCGGTGTCCACGCGTTCGCGGACGTCGCCCTCGATGGCGAAGCGGGAGAGGTGGACGCCCCGGCTGCCGCCGTCCGCGGCCTCCTTGCCGTAGAAGCCGACGCCCTTGCCCTTGACGGTGGTGTACCAGCTGCCGGCGCCGGTGACGGTGACCCCGTCCACGATGATGTGGCGGTTGACCTGGTAGGTGCCCGGCGGCAGGTAGACCGGGAGCCGGTGGCGCTTGGCGAAGGCGATGGCCCGGTCGATGGCGTCGGCGGAGTCGCGGCGGCCCGTCGGATCGGCGCCGAAGAGGAGGGCGTTGGCGGCGGCCGCCTCCACGTGCGGGGCTCCGACGCGCTGCGAGTCGAGCAGGTCGATCACCGTCCAGGCGGCGGGGCTCCCGGCCGGGACGGTGAGCCGGACCTTGTCGCCCGCCCGGTAGGTGCGGCCCAGGAGCAGGCGCTGCTCGTCGTACATGTGGGTGGGGCGGAAGGGCTTGGCGATGACCGGGGCCGGGGTGGTGGCCGCCGGGACGCAGCCGCACTCGGTGATCCACCAGTCGGGGTGCAGGAGGCCGGCCTGCGGGTCGTTGCTGAAGGGGTACTGGTTGTACAGCCAGGAGTACTGGGAGGTCAGCGTCATCGAGCGGCGGTTCTTGCCGTTGACGGTGACGTCGAGCGGGGCGGTGATGCCGCCGCCGGCGGGGGCGTCGGGGAGGCTGTAGCGGACGGTGACGGCGTCGGCCGCCGCGGGCAGGGTGAACTCCACGTACTGGCCCGGCGCCAGCTTCACCGCCTTGCGGCCGGAAGCTTCGGCGGGCAGGGAGTACGCGGTGCGGTCGGGGCCGATGAGCGTGCCGGAGGTGGCGGCGTTCTCCGCCTCCTGCTCGGCGAAGTCCACCCGGGCGCCGCGGCCCTCGGCCAGTGCGGGGTCGAGGGCGGCCCGGGTGACGGCCGTGGGCACCGTGGGGTCCGCGGCGGCGGGCCGGGCCTCGGCCGCGCCCGCGCCGAGGGCGCCGAGGCCCAGGGCGGACGCGGTGAGCGCCGCCAGGACGGCGGCGGCCCGTGCGGGGAGGACGCGGGCGGGGGCGACTCTTCTGTTTGCTGCGCCGGCTGCGGCTCGGCTTGCGGCTGCTCTTACGGCGAAGCTTGCGGCTCTTCTTGGGGGCATGGCCGGGACAGTAGGACCCCGCACGGAAACACGGCAAGAGTCATGCAGGATCCTTCTTTATCCTGTCGAGTTTTTCCAATGATCCGTGGTGTGGCAGACGTCCACGCCTCGGCCTACCGTGGGATCGGGAGGGCCCCCATGTGCTGGAGCGCGACGGCCGATCTGACGGCGGGCACGGTGATCACCGCCGCCGGGATCGCCTGCCTGGCCCGGACCCGGCGCGCCCGGGACCTGCCCGTCGCGGCGCTCCCGCTGATCCTGGGCGCGCACCAGCTGATCGAGGCCGCCGTCTGGCGCTCCGGCGGCGGCTGCGGCCCGGCCACCACCGCCTGGGCGGTGATCGCCCTCCCGCTGCTGCCCGTATGGGTGCCGCTCGGGGTACTGCTCGCCGCCGCGCCCGAGCTCAGGCCCCGACTGCGCCTGCCGGTAGCCGCCGGCCTCGCCACCGGCGCGTACCTCGCGTACTGCCTGGCAACCCGCCCCGTGAGCGCCGAGGTCCGCGGCCACGCCCTCGGCTACGGCGTGAATGTTCCGTGGATCCCCCTGGCCCTGGCGGGCTATCTGTTCGCCACGCTCGGCGCCCTGCTCCTCTCGGGAGACCGCCGGCTGCGCCGCCTCGGCTCCCTCCTGGCGGCCGGGGCCCTCGTCTGCGCCGCACTGTGGAGGCTGGAGTTCGCCTCCACCTGGTGCGCCTTCGCGGCGGCCGCCTCGGCGCTGATCCTGGTCTGGACCGGCGACCGCGCGCGTTCCCCTTCTGTACGCGAGGGCTCCCGGCGGGGTGCGCCGAACCTGTAACACCGGCCAGGGCGCGGAACAGGGGCACCTTCCGAAGGTAAAAAGATTCGCGTGCCGATCACGGGCCCACCTTGCGGTTTGTCGCTTTTCGGCCTCGGAGCCCGCGGGATGCAGCCACGACGGAGTGGCGGGGTGCACCGAGGACCCCGCCACCCCGGGGCGGCGGGGCATCCCGTAACGCGTTCGACTTCTGACGTGGTGGATTCGAGCGGACACACCTCGGCCGCGGGGCCCTCCTCGCGACCGTTTCCGTCACTGCGGGATCACCGGCCATGCACAGCGGGTGGTCGTTCCCAGCGTCCGATGGGACTTTCAACGCCCTCCCGCGGGCCGCGAACCGACACCGCCCACGGCTGCCGCCGACGAAAGACGCCTTGACGTATCTAGTGACTTCGCAAGCACTCGGCAGTAGAACTCGTTCTCATTCCGCCTAGAGTGAGGAAGCTCACATGAGCGACAAAGGCCTGCACAAAACGAACCAGAACGGCGTCTCCCGTCGAGGATTTCTCGGTAGAACGGGTTCCATCCTGGGAGCAATGGCCCTTGCGGGTCAGATCGCCCCGTCCCAGGCCCAGGCCGCCACGGCCGGCGCGGCCGCCGCCGGCCCGATCGACAACGGAGCGCACGTACCGGCCCTCGTGATCGGTACCGGGTACGGCGGTTCCGTCGCCGCCCTCCGGCTCGCCCAGGCCGGCGTCGACGTCCACATGATCGAAATGGGCATGGCCTGGGACACCCCCGGCTCGGACGGCAAGATCTTCTGCAACACGACCACCCCGGACTACCGCGCGTACTGGCTCCGCACCAAGACCAAGGCGCCGCTGAGCAACTTCCTGGGCTTCCCCATCGACAAGAACGTCCCGCGCTACACCGGCATCCTGGACGCCGAGGAGATGGGCGGGATCATCGTCTACCAGGGCCGCGGCGTCGGCGGCGGCTCGCTGGTCAACGGCGGCATGGCGGTCACCCCGAAGCGCGCGAACTTCGGCGCCGTCCTGCCGACCGTGAACGCGGACGAGATGTACGACACCTACTACCCGCGCGCCAACGCGGGTCTCGGCGTCAGCCTGATCGACCCGGCCTGGTTCGAAAGCGTCGACTGTTACCAGTTCTCCCGCGTGGGCCGCAAGCACGCCCAGCGGGCCGGGTTCCCCTTCGTCTTCGTCCCGGACGTGTACGACTGGGACTACATGGAGAAGGAAGCGGCGGGGACCGTCCCCAAGTCCGCCGTCGCCGGTGAGATCCTCTACGGCAACAACGCCGGCAAGAAGTCCCTCCAGCAGACCTACATCGCCCAGGCCAAGGCCACCGGCAAGGTCACCATCTCGCCCCTGCACAAGGTGACTTCGGTCTCCCCGGCCTCCGGCGGCGGGTACACGGTCGTCATCGACCAGATCAACACCACCGGCGACACCGTCGGCACCAAGACCGTCGTCGCGGACAAGGTGTTCTTCGCGGCCGGCAGCGTCGGCACCAGCAAGCTGCTCGTCCGGCTCAAGGCCACCGGCGCCCTGCCCAACCTGAACAACGAGATCGGCAAGGGCTGGGGCGACAACGGCAACGTCATGTGCGGCCGGGCCAACCACATGTGGGACGCCACCGGCAAGGTGCAGGCCTCCATCCCCTGCGGCGGCATCGACAACTGGGACGCGGGCGGCGCGTTCGCCGAGGTGGCGCCGCTGCCGACCGGCATCGAGACGTACGCCTCGTTCTACTTGTCCATCACGAAGAACCCGAACCGAGCGGAGTTCACGTACAACGCCTCGACGGGCGGGGTCCAGCTGAACTGGCAGACGGCGTGGAAGGCGCCGTCCATCGCCATGGCGAAGACCATCTTCGACAAGATCAACTCGAAGGAGGGGACGATCTACCGGACCGACCTCTTCGGCACCAACAAGATCTGGGGCGACCACCTCACCTACCACCCCCTCGGTGGCGCGGTCCTGGACAAGGCCACCGACAACTACGGCCGTCTGCACGGCTACACCGGCCTGTACGTCATCGACGGCGCGCTGATCCCCGGCAACACCAGCGTCAACCCGTTCGTCACCATCACGGCGCTCGCCGAGCGCAACATCGAGAAGATCATCGCCACCGACCTGTAAGGGCGGCGGACAGCACGAAGGCCGGGGCCGTCGGATTCTCCGACGGCCCCGGACCCGTGTGCGCACCGCACGCGCTCCGCGCTCAGTGACCCGGCAGCACGCAGACGCTGTCGAGGCCGAGCACGTGGTTGAGCCGGCCGAAGGCCAGCCAGGAGCCGATGCTCATCGTCAGCTCCACGATCTCCACCTGGCTGTAGCGGGCCGTCATCCGCTCCCAGAACTCCTCGTCCAGGCCGTGGTGGTCCAGGCAGTACCGCTCCGCGTACTCCGCCGCGAGCCGGGTGCGCTCGTCGAAGCGGTCCGTGGTGCGCCACTCGGTGACGGCCTCGGGGAACTCGTCCTCGACCTTCTCCCCGTCCCGGTCGGTGCGCCAGTCCAGGCAGAAGATGCAGCCGTTGATCTGCGCGACGCGCAGCCGTGCCGCCTCGAACTCCCGGAGCCCCAGGGTGGTGTGGGCGTACACCGACAGGGAGAAGTTGGCGGCGGCCATCCCGATGCCGGGGACCAGATCGCCCCACACGTACTCGATGGGGTGCTGGCCTTCGGGTATGTCGATCCTCATGACAGTTTCCTTCCGAGTTTGCCGACGGCGGGGCGCAGGGGGACGTCCAGGGCGTCGTAGAGCCCCGGTTCGGCCTCCACCAGCCAGTCGATGGCTCCGACGAGGCGCCCGACGGCGGTGGCGTTGCCTCCGGCGGAACGGTTCTCGCCCTCGTCGGTGGCCTCGATGGTGACCTCGATGTGCGGGCGGCCCTCGATGATCACCCGGTGGGCGCCGTCGCCGCCGTCGGGCGGGGTCGGCCAGTCGGGGGCGCAGGAGGCGTGGATGCGGGTGACGTGCTCGATGACGATGCGGGGTTCGCCCTCGACGATCCCCTGCACCTCGAAGCGGATGGCGCCCTGGGTGCCTCCCTCGAACTCCCCCATCGTGCGCGTGGTGACGGTCGTGTCGAGGGCGCGGCGCTCCACGGTCTCGCGTATGTCGTCGAGTTCGACGCCCAGTGCCCGGGCCATCATCCGGATCTGGCCGCCCCACACCATGGTCGGGATGGACGGCATGAGCATCATCGGCTCGTAGTCCATGGGCTGGCCCATGCCGATGAGGTGGCGGACGGAGTCCGGCTGGTCGTAGGTGGAGTAGTCGAAGATCTCCTGGCAGCGGATGACGTCGATCCGGGTGCCGAGCCCGCTGAGCAGCAGCGGGAGCACGTCGTTGCCCCAGCCGGGGTCGACGCCGGAGGCGAAGAGCGAACCGCCGCCCTCCGCGACCGCCGCGGTCACCGGATCGAGGAACTCCGGTGGGGCGCTGCGGTAGTCGTAGAGCGGATAGAGGGCGGGGCTCACGACGACGGCACCGGAGCGGATCGCCCGCGTGATGTCGGCGAGCGCGTCGTCGGGGCGGATGTCGCCGGACGCCGCGTAGACGACCGCCTGCGGACGGGCCGCGAGGACCGCCTCGATGTCGTCGGTGGCCAGGGCGCCCGTCTCGTAGTCGAGTTCGCCGAGTTCACCGGCGTCGCGGCCGACCTTTTCTGGATTGTGGACGATGACGGCGGCCAACTTCAGCGCCGGATGGGCCTCTACGGCACGGATGGCCAAACGGCCGACGTTGCCGGTACCCCAGACAACCGTGGAAATCATGCGCGGAGGGTAGCTTCAGGACCTGTAGGTTCCTAGAGCCGTGTACGGAAATTCCGGCCCGCTGTCACTGGTTTTGCGCACCCAGCACGAAGAGCAGGTAAACGAAGAACGCGAACAAGTGGCCTACGAACAAATAGGCGATGAGTCGGATGATGAGACCGCGCGGGAACTTCGACTGCTGCACGTGCTGCGTGTCCTGCGAATCGGACATGGCGTACGGCTCCTCGCCTATCGGTGGTGTGTGGTGATCGTGCCGGTGCCGCCGCCGAGGCACAGGCCGGCGAGGCTGCTCTGCAGCAGCGTGTGGACGAACAGCAGCTCCGCCCCGGCGGCCCCGGCCGCGCCGATCCGGTGCGCGGTGAGCGAGTCGAAGTGGGCGCTGTCCCCGGGCTCCAGCAGGTACTCGGTCTCCCCCAGGTGAAGCCGCAGCCGCCCCTGCAGCACGTACAGCCACTCCTCCCCGGGATGTACGCGGACCAGCTCGCCCTGGCTGCGGCCGTAGGGGACGTGCACGCGCAGCGCCTGCATCCCGCGGCCGGAGCCGCCGGCCTGCCAGTACGTCCAGCCGTCCGCCTCGCGGGCGCCCGGACCGCCGGCCCGTACGATGGGATCGGCTACGGCCGGGGTCTCCCCGAGCAGCTCCGAGACCGTCGTACCGTACGTGCGGGCGAGCCCGAGCAGCAGCGGCAGCGAGGGCTGGCGGCGGCCGGTCTCCAGCCGCGACAGGTGCGCCGGCGAGAGCCGGGCCCGGGAGGCGGCGGCCTCCAGGGTGAGCCCGGCCCGGCGGCGCAGATCGCGCAGCTGCGGGGCCACGGTGGGCAGCTCGGCTTCGGGGGCGGTGGCGCCGGGGGCTGGGTCGGCCGCTTCGTCGGGGCCGGGGGCAGGACCGGTTGTCATGCCCCGATTGAGCCAGATACTTACCTGCCTGGCAATCCGCTTTGCCTCTGAGGTAAATCCGCCTTACGGGGCGTCGCCGGGTCCGGACCCTCCAGCGGGTCCGGGTCCGGTGGGGCCGCCGAGCACCGTCTCCACCGTGTCCGCGTCCTGCGCCCGCTTGTCGGGGCGGTGGCGCAGGACGCGCGCGAACCGCAGGGCGACCCCGGCCGGGTAGCGCGGGGAGCGCTGCAGGCCGTCGTAGGCGATCTCCACCACCAGTTCGGGGCGCACCCGGACCGTGTGGCCGTCGTCCTCGACCGCGAGTTCGCCGAGCCGCTCGGTCTGCCAGCGCAGCATCGCGTCGGTCAGTCCCTTGAAGGTCTTGCCGAGCATCGCGTAGCCGCCGTCGGCGGTCCGGGCGCCCAGGTGCAGATTGGACAGGAGGCCGGTGCGCCGACCGTGGCCCCGTTCGACGGCGAGCACCACCAGGTCGAGGGTGTGCACCGGTTTCACCTTGAGCCAGTGCTTGCCGCGTCGGCCGGCCGCGTAGACGGAGTCGAGGGCCTTGAGCATCACGCCCTCGTGCCCCCGGCCCAGGGTCCGCGCCCAGAACTCCTCCGCCTCGGCCGCCTGCGCCGCCGGGTCCTCGACCACGAGCCGGCCGACCCGGAACTCCTCCGGTACCAGGGCGGTGAGCGCCTCGTACCGTTCGCGCACCGGCAGGTCGAGGAGCACGCGGTCCCCCGCCACCAGCACGTCGAAGAAGTAGGGGACGACCGGAAGGGTCCGCCGGGCGGCCTCGACGTCGGCGCGGGAGCCGACCCGGCTCGCCACCTCCTGGAACGGCACCGGGCGCCCGTCCGCCGCGGAGCGTCCGATGACCTCCCCGTCGAGGATGAACCGGTCCCCCGGAAAGGACCGGGCCAGCTCGGCCACTTCCGGCAGCCGGCCGGTGATCTCGTCGAGGGAGCGCGTGTACACCCGTACGTCGTCCCCCTCGCGGTGGACCTGCACCCGGATCCCGTCGAGCTTCTCCTCCACCGCACACGGCCCGAGCACGGTCAGGGCCTCGGCCACCGACTTGGCCGTGTTCGCCAGCATCGGCTGTACGGGCTGCCCGACGCGCAGGGTGACCTCGCGCAGGGCCGCCGCCCCCTCGGCGAGCACGGCCGCCGCGACCCGGGGCAGGGAGCCGTCGAGCATCGCGGCCCGGCGCAGGGCGGCGGCGGGCACCCCGGCCGCGGCGGCCACCCCGTCCAGGGCCACGGCGTCGAGCGCGCCCTGGCGCACCTCCCCGCCGAGCAGGCTGCGCAGGAACCGCTGCTCGGCCTCGGTGGCGGCGCCGAGCAGCGCGTCCAGGATCCGGCGGCGTTCGGCCTGGGCGCCTGCCCCGGCAACGGCGGCGAGCCGGGTCACGGCCTGGTCGACGGCGGTCACGGTCAGGGTGGGTTCGGCGGCCGGTTCGGTCTCCCCGGCGAGCGCCCGCCAGCCGATCCCCGGGCGGCCCTGCGGGAGCCGCCCTGCGAGGTAGGAGACGACCAGCGCCGCTTCCTCGGCGGGCGCGGCGGCGAACAGCTCCGCGAGCAGGGCGGTCTTCCCCGACCTGGCGGAGGTGTCGGCGACCTCCCGGGACACGCGCGCAACCTCGGCCAGCAGCATGCGGCCATCCTCCCGCCGCTCGGCGTGCGCCGCAGCCCGGCGTGCGCAGGCCGCCGGGCGCCGGGCGCAGGGCTGCGGGCGCCGGGCTGCGGGCGCCGGGCTGCGGCAAATCCACTTCGCCGGCGTTTGAGGCGCGGGGCCTGGGGCGGAGCCCGCCACGCGGCGGAGCCGCGGAATGCTGCACAGCCCGGAAGGGGTGGGGTGGGGAAGGAATCGCCCCCGGCCCGACCCCGCCGGGCTTTCCGACTCCCTGCCCCGGCCCCCGGCCCGGACTCCCGGCCCCGGCCCCGGCCCGCCGCCCGCCGCCCGCCGCGTTACCGCGTACCGCAGGCGCGGTATGCCGACCGGCCGGCGTAGTCCTTGAGGACGTCGGCAGTTCAACCTGCGGGAGCGCGGACGGCACGGCCTTGGCGCTTAGGGTTCCCGTATGAAGCTCCGACTGCCACGACGCCGCCGAAGCCGCCTGCTCGCGGGCGCGGCCGCGCTCGCCGTCGTCGCGGGGGCGGGCACCCTCACGGCCACCGCCGCGGCCGGCGACGCCCCGTCCGTGCGCCGCGAGGACAAGGTCCTCGACATGCCCGGCGCCGGGATCGACATCTCGTACTTCACCAGCGGGGACACCGCGGGGGACGGCGGGGCGAAACGTCCCGCCGTGCTCCTCGCCCACGGTTTCGGCGGCAGCAAGGAGGACATGCGTCCGCAGGCCGAGCGCCTCGCGCGTGACGGCTACGCCGTCCTGACCTGGTCCGCGCGCGGATTCGGCCGCTCCGGCGGGAAGATCGGGCTCAACGACCCCGCGTACGAGGTCAAGGACGTCTCCCGGCTGATCGACTGGATCGCCGCCCGGCCCGGGGTGCGCCTCGACGCGGCGGGAGATCCGCGCGTCGGCATCGCGGGCGGCTCCTACGGCGGGGCGGTCTCCCTGCTCACGGCCGGCAACGACCCCCGCGTGGACGCCATCGCCCCCTCGATCACCTACTGGAACCTCGCGGACTCCCTCTTCCCCAACGGCGTCTTCAAGAAGCTGTGGGCGGGCCTCTTCTTCACCACCGGTTCCGCGGGCGGCCTGCAGCCGAGCGCCTCCGGCCCGGGCGCCGTCCCCCAGGCGGCCCCGGCCGCACCCGGCTGTGGACGCTTCCAGCCCGAGCTGTGCGCCATGTACGAACGGGTCGCGGTGACAGGCAAGCCCGACCCCGAGGCCCGCGCACTGCTGGAGGAGCGCAGTCCCTCGGTGGTCGGCGGCGCGATCAAGGTGCCGACCCTGATCACGCAGGGCCAGGACGACTCCCTCTTCCCGCTGGACCAGGCCGACGCCATGGCCCGGACGATCGCCGCCAACGGTGCGCCGGTCTCCGTGGACTGGGCGGCCGGCGGTCACGACGGGGGCATGCGCGAGGCGGACCGGGTCGAGGACCGGGTGAAGACCTGGTTCGACCGGTACCTCAAGGACGACGCGGCCGTGGACACCGGCCCCGCCTTCCGCGTCTCGCGCTCCGGCGGCATCGACTCCACCGACGGCCGGGTCACGCTGCGCGGAGCGAGCGGCTCCACCTATCCCGGGCTGCTGTCCGGGCCGCGCGAGTTCGCCCTGACCGGCCGGGAGCAGACCTTCGCCAACCCGGCCGGCGGGGCCCCGCCCGCGCTGTCCGCGCTGCCGGGCATCGGCGGGCAGCTCGCCGCCCTCGGAGGCGGCCTCTCGCTGGACTTCCCCGGGCAGAACGCCCGGTTCGAGTCGGAGCCGCTGACCGGGGAAACCCGGATCACCGGGACCCCGACCATCACCCTAAAGGTGAGGTCTACGGCTGCCGACGGTTCGGCCGTTCTGTTCGGCAAGGTGTACGACGTCAGCCCCGACGGGCGCCAGCAGGTACTGCCGAGTCAGCTGGTGGCGCCGGTGCGGGTGGAGGACGCGCAGCAGGACAAGACCGTCGAACTGCGGCTGCCCGCGATCGACCACGCGGTCGAGGCCGGGCACCGGCTGCGGCTCGTCGTCGCCGCCACCGACCTCGGCTACGCCTCCCCGGCCGCGCCGGCGACCTACACCGTCTCGGCGCAGGGCCCCCTGGCCGTGCCCGTCGCGGGCGGGGTGCGCACGGCGTCCTCCGGGCTGCCCGCCTGGACCTGGTGGATGCCGCTCGGGGCCGCGCTGCTGGCCGCGGCGCTGGTGGGGATCCGCAGGACCGGCCGTGGGCCGGGCGGTCCGCCGAAGGGCGGCACGCAGGCGGGCGCGGCGCAGCCCGACCCGGCGCTGGCCGACGTACCGCTGGAGATCACCGGGCTGACCAAGCGCTACGCCAAGGCACAGGACCGCTACGCCGTACGGGACCTGTCCTTCCGGGTGGAGAAGGGGCAGGTGCTCGGCCTGCTCGGGCCCAACGGCGCGGGCAAGACCACGACCCTGCGGATGCTGATGGGCCTGATCTCTCCGGATGCCGGTGAGATCCGGGTCTTCGGGCACCAGGTCCGGGCCGGTGCGCCCGTGCTCTCGCGGGTCGGGGCGTTCGTGGAGGGTGCCGGCTTCCTGCCGCACCTGACGGGCCGCGCCAACCTGGAGCTGTACTGGCAAGCCACGGGCCGCCCGGCCGCGGACTCCCACATGGAGGAGGCCCTGGAGATCGCCGGGCTCGGCGACGCGCTGGAGCGGGCGGTCCGCACGTACTCGCAGGGCATGCGCCAGCGCCTCGCGATCGCGCAGGCCATGCTCGGCATGCCGGACCTGCTGATCCTCGACGAACCGACCAACGGTCTGGACCCGCCGCAGATCCGCGAGATGCGCGACGTGATGATCCGGTACGCGGCCGGCGGGAGGACGGTCATCGTCTCCAGCCATCTGCTGTCGGAGGTCGAGCAGTCCTGCACGCACCTGGTGGTCATGGACCGCGGCCGGCTCGTCCAGGCGGGCGAGGTCGCCGAGATCACCGGCGGCGGGGACGTCCTGCTGGTGTCGCTGGCCGAACCGGTGGACGAGGCGGTCTTCGGGAAGATCGCCGCGCTGGAGGGAGTGGAGTCCGTGGCGAGCGCCGAGGACGGTCTGCTCGTACGGCTGGACGGCGCGAGCGCCGCCGAGCTGATCGCCGAACTCGTACGGCTGGAGGTGCCGGTCTCGGGAGTGGGGCCGCACCGGCGGCTGGAAGACGCGTTCCTCACCCTGATCGGAGGCGCGGCATGAACACCGTGACGGATGCGAACGCGCACGTGAACAACACAGGCTCGCCCGCGAACGGCGACGTGACGCCGGACGGCATCGGCCGCGAGGTCGCCCACGGCTACCGGGCGAACCGGACGCTGCCGCTGCGCGTGGAGGCGCTGCGGCAGTGGCGCCGGCGGCGGACGCTGGTGATGGGCGGCATCCTGGCCGCTCTGCCCTTCATCCTGATGATCGCCTTCGCGGTCGGCGGCGGCCCCGGCAGCCGCGGCGGCAACGACGGCCGGATCACCCTCATCGACACGGCGACGGCCTCGGGCGCGAACTTCGCGGCCACCTGCCTGTTCGTGTCGGCCGGGTTCCTGCTGGTGGTGCCGGTGGCGCTGTTCTGCGGGGACACGGTGGCCTCGGAGGCCAGCTGGTCGTCGCTGCGGTACCTGCTGGCCTCGCCCGTGCCCAGGGCCCGGCTGCTGTGGAGCAAGCTGGTGGTGGCCCTCGGGTTCAGCCTGGCCGCGATGGTGCTGCTGCCGCTGGTGGCGCTCGCCGCGGGTACGGCGGCCTACGGGTGGGGGCCGCTGGAACTCCCCGCGGGCGGCTCGCTGCCGGCCGGGGACACGATCGGGCGGCTCGCGATCGCCGTGGCGTTCGTCTTCGTATCGCAGCTGGTGACAGCCGGGCTGGCGTTCTGGCTGTCGACGCGGACGGACGCGCCGCTGGGCGCGGTGGGCGGGGCGGTCGGTCTGACGATCGTCGGCAACGTGCTGGACGCGGTGACCGCGCTGGGGTCCTGGCGGGAGTTCCTGCCGGCGCACTGGCAGTTCGCCTGGGCCGACGCCTTGCAGCCCCAGCTCGAGTGGGGCGGGATGATCAAGGGGACCGTGGTGTCGGTGTCGTACGCGGTGGTGCTGTTCGCGCTCGCGTTCCGCGGGTTCGCGCGCAAGGACATCGTGTCCTGAGGTTCCGCCGTCGGGGGCCAACCCGGGCGGACCCTCGTGTGCCTGCCGCGCCGGCGGCCCGTACCCCCCAAGAATCGCCTCGGTCAGGGCGTACGGACGCGTCCGAACGGCACCGAGGGGTACGACCCATGGACAGAGCAGGACTTCCGCCTCGCAGGTTCGTGCTGACGGGTGGCCTCACGGCCGCCGCGGCCCTGCTCACGGGATGCTCGGCCAAGAGCACCCCGAAGGCGACGACGGCCGCGCCGGAGCCGCGCCCGAGCACCCCCGAGGGCGCGTACAGCCGCCTTATGGAGGGCAACAAGCGCTGGGTGAGCGGCAGCCTGAACCACCCCGACCGGGATCCGAACCGCCGAGAGCTGGTGGCGCAGGCGCAGGATCCCTTCGGCGTGATCCTGGCCTGCATCGACTCCCGGGTGCCGCCGGAGCTGCTCTTCGACACCGGGCTCGGCGACCTGTTCGTGCTGCGCACGGGCGGGCAGGCGGTCGGCCCGGTGGTCACCGGGTCGGTGGAGTTCGGGCCCATGACGGCGGGCACCCCGCTGATCATGGTCCTCGGCCACCAACGCTGCGGGGCCGTCGACGCCTCGTACAAGGCGTTGCGGGAGGGCAACCCGCTGCCCGGCAACCTGCGGGCGATCGAGAAGGCGCTGGTGCCGGCGTACGAGCTGACGATCAAGGACCCGGGCGCCGACCCGGTCGACACGATGATCCGCCATCAGATCAAGGTGACGGCGGACGATCTGCGTGCCAACGCGGATCTGGCGCCCCTGGTGGGGAAGGGCTCGCTGGCCGTGGTCGGCGCCTACTACTCGCTGGACACCGGCCAGGTGGAGATTCTGACGGGGGCGCCGACGGGGAGCCCTTCCGCCAGCCCGTCGGCCAGTACCTCGGCCTCCGGGAGCACCTCGCCCAGCCCGTCGGCATCGGCATCGGCGTCCACATCCCCGTCCGCGTCCCCGTCGGCATCGGATTCCGCATCCGCGTCCCCGTCGGGGTCCGCTTCCGTCAGTCCGTCGCCCGACGCCTCCTGACGGCGGGACCGGTCAGCCTGCGGCGGCTCCCGCGACGGCGTCGACCTCCGCCAGGAGTTCGGCGTCGAGCGGCCGGTCGGCGACGGCCGCGTTGGCCCGTACCTGCTCGGCGGACGTGGCACCCGCGATGACGGAGGCGCAGCCGGGCTGGGCGGAGAGCCAGCCGATGGCGAGTTCCAGGACGGTGCGCCCGTGCTTGTCGGCCAGCGCCGCGAGGGCTTCCACGGTGTCGAGGCGCTCGTCGGTGAGGTAGGCGTCGCGGCCTTCGAGGCGGGAGCCCGCGGGGACGGGAGCGCCGCGGCGGATCTTTCCGGTCAGCAGCCCGTTGGCCAGCGGGAAGTACGGCAGGACGCCGACTCCGTAGTGGAGGGCGGCCGGGACGAGCTCGCGCTCCGCCGATCGCTGGAGCAGCGACCACTCGTTCTGGGCGGATACGAAGGGTGCCGCGCCGGTCTCGCGGGCCACGTGGGCGGCTTCGGCGAGCTGCCAGCCGCTGAGGTTGGAGTGGCCGATGTAGCGGATCTTGCCTTCGGTGACGAGCTCGGTGAGCGCGGCGAGGGTTTCGGCCACGGGAACGTCCGGGTCCGGGCTGTGGAGTTGGTAGAGGTCGATGTGGTCGGTCTGCAGGCGGGTCAGGGATGCTTCGACGGCGCGCCGGATGTACGCGCGGCCGCCGCGGGAGCCGGCGGCGGGTCCGTAGCCCATGTCCACGCCGTCGTAGCCGAACTTGGTCGCGAGGACGACCTGGTCCCGGCGGCCCTTGAGGGCTTCGCCGAGGTGGGTTTCCGAGCCCCCGGCGCCCCCGTAGATGTCGGCGGTGTCGAGGAGGGTGATGCCCGCGTCGAGGGCGGCGTCGACGACGGTGCGGGTGGCCCGGGCGTCTAGGCGACCGCCGAAGTTGTTGCAGCCGAGCCCGATCGCCGACACCTGAAGACCTGAACTGCCCAGGGGGAGATGGCGCATTTCTTTGTTCCTCCGCACTCGTCCGGCACATGATCGGCAGGACGGCAGTGTAGATCGCACCCGACCCCCGGCCCCGGGACGGGTGCCTGCACCGGCGTAGAAGTTCACACGATCGCAAAAGACTTCGCGGAGGTCGGCGCCGGTGACCGGGGCCGGTGACCGGGGCCGATGACGGGGCCGGTGACCGGGGCCGGTGACCGGGGCCGGGACGAGCGCGGCCGTCGTTCCGTGCGGGTCAGTAGTCGATGTCGACGACCGTGGGGCGGCCGAGGTCGGGCTGGTCCCGCAGGGGCAGCTCGGTGCCCGGGCGCTCCAGTTCCAGTACGACGAACTCGTTGGCGCCGGCACGCCACAGCGGGGCGGGTGCGTACAGGGTGCGCTGGGGGCCGCGCGGGGTGTCGTAGTGCCCCAGGAGGAAGCCGTTCAGCCAGATCAGGCCGGTGCCCCAGGAGGAGAGGTCGACGAAGCCGTCGGCCGGGGGCTCGGTCAGGGTGTGGGTGAAGCGGTGGAAGACGGGGGTGTCCGGGGCGGCGGAGTCCCCCGACCACACCAGCGCGGCCAGTTCCGTGAGCGGGAGCGGTCGTATCTCCCATTCGAAGAGGTGCTGGTGGCCGTGGCGCACGGCGCGGGAAATGCCCTTGCGGTCGTCGAGGAGCGGCCCGTAATTGACCCGGCCCTGGGCCCGGACGAGCAGGTCGAGGACGACTCCTTCCTCGCCGACGGGCAGGTCCAGGCCCTCGTCCGGTGAATTGCGGTCCAGGATGCCGAGCGGTGCTCCGTCGGCGAAGACGTACGCCCGGTCGCCCAGCCCGTCGATCTTGACCGGCATGACGGGGCGCGGGCCGGTGATGGTGGTGCGGTAGTGGATCAGGCCGTGGTCCTGGCCGAGCTTCTCCATCGACTCGGGAGCGGGGCGCAGGAGCGGCGGGCCGGCGAGGAGGTCGAGGTGCGCGAGGAGCGGCGCGATGCCTCCGGCGACGGCGAGGGCCGGGGTCATCCGGGGCGGCGGCTCGGGCAGCGGGCCGTCGGGCAGCGGCACGTACTTGCCGATGACCTCGCGGAACGCGTGGAATTTCGGGGTCAGTTCGCCGGCCTCGCCGATGGGGGCGTCGTAGTCGTAGCTGGTGACGGTGGGCTGGTAGCCGGGGTCGCCGGGCCGGGATCCGGTGTGGTTCGCGCCGGCCCAGAAGCCGAAGTTGGTGCCGCCGTGGGCCATGTAGAGGTTGACGGAGGCTCCGGTGGCGAGGAGTTCGTCGAGCGACTGCGCCGCGTCCTCCACGGGGCGCACATGGTGCTCCTCGCCCCAGTGGTCGAACCAGCCGATCCAGAACTCCATCGCGGTGAGCGGGCCGGTCCGCTGGTAGCGGCGCAGGGACGCGAGGCGTTCGGCGGGCTTGGCTCCGAAGGTGGCGGTGGCGAGCCGTCCCGGGACCATGCCGCCCTGCAGCATGGCGTCCTCGGGTCCGTCGGCGGTGAACAGCAGGCAGTCGACGCCGCGTTCGAGCAGCGAGCGCTCGATGTGGGCGCGGTAGCGGGTGTCGTTGCCGTACGAGCCGTACTCGTTCTCGATCTGGACGGCGACGACGGGACCGCCGCGGCTCGCGAGGTACGGCAACACCTCGGGAACCACGAGGTCGAACCAGCCGTCGACTTCGGCCTCGAAACGCGGGTCGGAGCAGCGCAGGCGCAGGCCGTCGACGGCGAGGAGGCGGGCGGGCAGGCCGCCGAAGTCCCATTCGGCGCAGATGTAGGGGCCGGGGCGGACGATGACGTCGAGGCCGAGGTCCTGGGCGATGCGCAGGAAACGGCCGAGGTCGCGCCAGCCGGTGAAGTCGGCCTTCCCGGGGGCGGTCTCGTGGAAGTTCCAGGGGACGTAGGTGTCCACGGTGTTGGCCCCCATGGAGCGCAGCCGGGTGAGGCGGTCTTCCCACAGATCGGGGTGGACCCGGAAGTAGTGCAGTGCCCCCGAAACGATGCGGTGGGGGCGGTCTGCGCGTCGGAAGCCGTCCTGGTCGTGCGTGAGCATGCGCTGACTCCCGGGAGAGATCGAGATGCTGCCGTGAGGGGGCGGGACGTGGCCGAATATATGAACGCGCGGTCCGCGCCGTCAATGACCGGTTGATCGGGTTCGATCGAATCGATCGTTTCGGTTTTCTGTGGTGGAATCGAGCGGCACGCGCACCACGGACCACACACGAGCCATGCACACGGGCCACGCACACGGACCACGGACCACGCACCACGGGCCGGGCACACCGCAGGGGGATCCCTTGAGACCACATGTCGACCAGCGCCAGGCCCGCGTGCTCACCCTCGTCCGGGCGCGGGGCAGTGCACGTGTCGCGGACCTCGCCAAGGAGCTGGGCATCTCCCCGGTGACCCTGCGGCGGGACGTCGAGGCGATGGCGGCGCGGGGCGAGATCCAGCGGATGCACGGGGCGATCAGCCGGCTCGAGCCCGTCCCGGCGGCGCCGGTACCGGGGCCCGCGGTGCCGGGCTCCGTACCCGACCCGGGTCGCGGTGGCGGCGGGCTGGTCATCGGGATGGTCGTGCCGACCACCGAGTACTACTACGCGGACGTCGTACGGGGCGCCCGCGAGGTGGTCGAGGCGAGGGGCGCGCGGCTCGCCGTGGGGCTGACCCGGTACCTGGCGGGCGAGGACCGCACGCAGGCGGACCGGTTGCTCTCCACGGGGGCGGACGGACTGCTGCTGACCCCGAACTGGGAGGCCGGAACTCCCGGACCCGGCGAAGGGGCGTGGACGGCCGAACTGCCCGTGCCGACCGTCCTGGTGGAGCGGTGGGCCCCGCCGGGGCATCCGGCGGCCTCCCTGGACCGGGTGTCCTCCGACCACGCCGACGGCGCGGCGCGGGCCGTGGCGCACCTGGCGGAACGGGGGCACAAGCGGATCGCGCTGGCCAGCCGGGAGACCCCGACGTCGGGGCGGCTGCGGACCGGCTTCGCGGCGGCCGTGGCCACCCTCGGGCTGGAGCCGCCGCCCGCATGGCCTGCGGCCGGGGCGTGGCCTGCGGCCGGGGCGGGCGCGACGGCCGGGGCGGCTTCGCCGGCGGAGGCGGAGGCCTTCGCGCGGACCCTGGACTACTTGTGCGCGGCGGTGTCCGAGGGCGGAGTGACCGCTGCCCTGATCCACAGCGACACGGACGCGATCATGCTGATCCCGCGGCTCCAGGCGCGGGGGGTGCGGGTGCCGGAGGACCTGGCCGTGATCACGTACGACGACGAGGTGGCCGAGCTGGCCGACGTACCCCTGTCGGCGGTGGCTCCGGCCAAGCGTGAGGTGGGGGCGCGGGCGGCGGGCATGCTGCTGGACCGGCTGGAGGACCGCGGGGCGGGGCGGGAAGGGCCGCGACAGCATCTGGACCTGCTTCCCCGGCTGACGGTCCGCCCGTAGCCCCGCGAGGTGTGCGTTTCGCGTGTGCGTTTCGATCGAATTGCGGATTCGCTCTTGACGACATGATCGTCCGCGCAAAAGGATGAGGCTCGCGAACAGCTCCGGGGCCGCCACTTTGGGGAGCGGCGGCCCCGGGGCCCATTCGCCCCGCGAGGACCTGCCGGTTGCCGCCCGCCGGGTTGCCGCCCGCCGGTCGGTTGCGCCCACGTGTCGGTACCGGCGCCTCGGCCGGGGTTTGTGACCATCGGGACTTCGGATCTCACGGCAGGAGCCGCCAAGTGACCCACCCCGCCTCCGACTCCGCCCCATCCCCTCTCGCCGCGCCCCGCCGGCCGGTCACCGTGCTCGCCATGGGCTCCGGGACCCGGGCCGCCGTCCTCGGTGACCGGATCCTTCCGGAGCTGGTCCGGGTCGCCGACGTGGATCCCGGGCTGTTGGTCACCGACTTCGGCTCCGCCTGCTCCGAGGACGCGCTGCGGCAGCGGCTTGCCGTGGCCGAGGTGCTGTTCACCGGGTGGGGCTGCCCTCCGCTGGACGCGCGGGCGCTGGAGCTGATGCCGGAGCTCCGGGCGGTCGTGCACGCCGCGGGCAGTGTCAAACACCATGTCACCCCGGCTTGTTGGGAGCGGGGGCTGCTCGTGTCCAGCTCGGCCGCCGTTAACGCCCTGCCGGTCGCGGAGTACACGCTCGCCGCCATCCTGTTCGCCAACAAGCGGGTCCTGGACTCCGCGCACGCCTACCGGGCCGCCCGCGGCCACATCGACCCGCTGCGCCACTACCCCGCCGTCGGCAACTACCGCCGTACCGTCGGCCTGGTCGGCGCTTCCCTGATCGGCCGCCGCGTACTGGAGTTGCTGCGCCCCTTCGACCTGCGGGTGCTCGTGCACGATCCGTACGCCGATCCGGCCGAGCTCGCCGCCCTCGGCGCCGAGGCCGTCGCCCTGGACGAACTGCTCTCCCGCAGCGACGTGGTGAGCCTGCACGCTCCCGAGCTGCCGCAGACCCGCCGGCTGCTGGACGCGTCCCGGCTGGCCCTGATGCGGGACGGGGCCACCCTCGTGAACACCGCGCGGGGCTCGCTCGTCGACACCGCGGCGCTGACCGGGGAGCTGGTCTCGGGGCGGCTGCACGCCGTGCTCGACCACACCGAGCCGGAGGTGCTGCCCGCCGACTCCCCCCTGTACGACCTGCCCAACGTGCTGCTCACCCCGCACGTGGCCGGTTCCCTGGGCGGGGAGCTGGACCGGCTGGCGTTGTCGGCGGTCGAGGAAGTGGCGCGCTACGCCCGGGGGCTCGGCTTCCGCCACGCCGTCGACCGGGACCGGCTCGGCCACTCGGCCTAGGGCCTGTCGTCAAACTCCCGTCGTCGCCCGAAGGGCGGCCTCGCGGGCGTCTGGTGCGCCGCGAGGCAGAAGGGAGTTCGACGACAGGCCCTAGGCTTTCTCCGTCGGCTCTTGCCCGGCCCGCGCCGCGCGGACGAGCCGCTCCAAGTACGCGCGGCCCGGCCCGAGCCGCTCCGGCAGCGCGCCGGCGCCGGGGTACCAGCGCTTCTCGTACTCCCAGCAGAGCCAGCCCCCCGGCGGTACGAGGGCCACCGCCTCGGCGAGCGGCAGCGCTCCCCCGCCGAGCCCGAGCGGGGTCAGCTCCTGCGCGGACGCCACGTCCTTGACCTGGACGTACCCCAGGTGCCCGGCGAGGGCCCGGCTCGACTCGGCCGGCGACTCGCCCCCGAGCCAGGTGTGCAGTACGTCCCACAGCGCGCCCGCGCCCGGATGCGCGACCCGGTCGAGGACCCGGGCCGTGGCGGTCGCCGTGCGGTGCGAGTCGTGGGTCTCCAGCAGGATCCGCACCCCGTGCCGCTCGGCGAAGGGTGCGGCGGCCCGCAGCCTGCGGACCGCGTGGTCGTCGGCGTCGACCGCGGGCGGTTCACCGCCGCCGGGGAAGACCCGTACGTAGGGGGCTTCGAGGTCGGCGGCGAGCCGGACCAGGGACTGGATCTCGGCGAGGACGGGCTCGTCGGGGCCGGGCGCGGCCACCCGGGCGTAGCCCGCGACTCCGAGGACAGTGACGCCGGCGGAGGCCAGGGTGCGCAGTCCGGCCGCGCGGTCGCCGGCGGAGCTGGCGGGATGCAGGGGCTCCTCGGGGTGGGCCCGCAGTTCGAGGCCCTGGAAGCCGTGCGTGGCGGCGAGCTCCGCGCTGCGCTCCAGCGGGGTGCCGGGCAGGCCGAGGGTGGAGAAGGCGTACCTCACGGACGGCTTCCTTCGGTGGCGGCGGGGAGCCTGCCGGCGGCGGGCGCGGTGGCGGGCGGCGGCGCGGTGGAGGCGCGCACCGTCAGCTCGGCGGGCAGCGTGGTGATACCGCCCGGGGGCAGCGCTCTGCGGCCCGTGACGAGCTGGGCGGCGAGCACCCCCGCCTCGCGCAGCGGCACCCGGACGGTGGTGAGGGCGGGTGCGGTGTCGACGCAGACGGGCAGGTCGTCGAAGCCGGCGACGGAGACGTCCTCGGGTATCCGCAGGCCGGCCTCGCGCAGGGCCGCGGCGACCCCGGTGGCGACGCTGTCGTTGGCGGCGGCCACGGCGGTGAAGGGCGCTCCGCGGCGGAGCAGTTCACGGGTGGCGTCGTATCCGGCGGACCGCTCGAACCCCGCGTGCACGGTGAGGCCGGCACAGTGCGCGGGCAGTTCGGGGTCGTGGTCGCGCAGGGCGTCCTGGTGTCCGGCGAGGCGCTCCCGGGTGGTGCTCAGTCCGGGCGGGCCGGCCACGTAGGCGATGTGTCGGTGGCCGAGCGTCAGCAGGTGCTCGGTGAGCCGGAAGGCGCCGCCCCGGTCGTCGAACATGACGGTGGCGACGGGGAGTCCGGCGGGCATGGGCAGCGGGGGCCGCCCGCAGAGCACCACCGGGGCGCCGGTGGCCGCGATGCGGGCGAGACGGGCGGCGAGCGCCCGGGTGTGCTCCGGGTCCTCCACGGCGCCGCCGGTCAGGACGACTCCGCCGGCCCGCTGTCCTTCCAAGAGGGCGAGGTAGTCGAGCTCGGCGGCCGGGGCGCCCTCGGTGTTGCAGACGACGGCGAGCCGGCGCGCGCCGCCCTGCCCGCCGGGGGCCAGGGCGCTCTGCAGGGATCCGGCGAGGATCCCGAAGAAGCTGTCCGCGACATCGTGGACGAGGACGCCGATCAGGTCGGAGGTCGCGGCGGCGAGGGCCCGCGCAGGGCCGTTTGCGATGTAGCCGAGGTCCTCGATCGCCCGCTCCACGCGGGTCCGGGTGGCGCCCGCCACCGGATACCCGCCGTTGAGCACGCGCGAGACCGTGGCCGGCGATACGCCCGCGTGCACCGCCACTTCGGCGAGTGTGACCGCCATCGTCCCCTCCATCCGTTCCGTCCGGGGTCATCGTCTCACCCGGTGTGTGGATCTCCATAGCCCCCGATGAAGAAAGCGCTTTCTATCACCCGTAAGAGTCTTGCACCGCGACACCACGCGGCCCTAGCCTGAGCGGAGAGAAAGCGCTTTCTATGCTGCTTTCTCGGAAACTCCGCACAAGAAACACCGCAACAAGACGAAGGAGGGGGACATCGTGCAGCGCAGGACGATCAAGATCGCCATGAACGGCGTCACCGGGCGGATGGGATATCGCCAGCACCTGGTCCGCTCCCTGCTCGCACTGCGCGAGCAGGGCGGGCTCGACCTCGGCGACGGCACGGTGCTGTGGCCGGAGCCGGTTCTGGTCGGCCGGCGCGAGGAGGCCCTGCGGGCCATCGCGGAGCGGCACGGCCTGGAGCACGTGAGCACCGACCTGGCTGCGGTGCTGGCCGACCCCGAGGTCGAGATCTATTTCGACGCCCAGGTCACCAGCGCCCGTGAGGCGGCCGTGCGGCAGGCCGTGGCGGCCGGCAAGCACGTCTACTGCGAGAAGCCCACCGCCCTCACCTTCGAGTCCTCGCTGGAGATCGCGCGACTGGCCGACGCGGCCGGCGTCAAGCACGGGGTGGTGCAGGACAAGCTGTTCCTGCCGGGCCTGCTGAAGCTCAAGCGGCTCATCGACGGCGGCTTCTTCGGCGAGATCCTGTCCGTGCGCGGGGAGTTCGGATACTGGGTCTTCGAAGGCGACTGGCAGTCCGCCCAGCGCCCTTCCTGGAACTACCGCTCCCAGGACGGCGGCGGCATCGTCGCCGACATGTTCCCGCACTGGGAGTACCTGCTGCACGAGCTGTTCGGCCGGGTCCGCACGGTGCAGGCGCTGACGCGCACCCACATCGGCCGCCGCTGGGACGAGGCGGGCAAGCCGTACGAGGCCACCGCGGACGACGCGGCGTACGGGATCTTCGAGCTGGAGGGGGGCGCCGTCGCGCAGATCAACTCCTCCTGGGCGGTACGGGTCAACCGCGACGAGCTCGTGGAGTTCCAGGTGGACGGGACGCACGGGTCGGCGGTCGCCGGGCTGCGCGGCTGCCGGATCCAGCACCGCGCGACGACCCCGAAGCCGGTGTGGAATCCGGACCTGCCCCTGACCGAGAGCTTCCGCGACCAGTGGCAGGAGGTCCCGGACAACACCCCCGCCGACAACGGCTTCAAGGCCCAGTGGGAGCTGTTCCTGCGCCATGTCGTACGGGACGAGCCCTGGCAGTGGGACCTGCTGGCCGGGGCCCGCGGGGTGCAGCTGGCCGATCTCGGGCTGCGTTCCTCTGCGGAGGGCCGGCGGCTCGTGGTCCCGGAGGTGGCGCTGTGAGCATCCGGCTCCCCTCGGCGGACGGCGGGCTGCGCCTCCACGCGCCGGTGACCGCTCCGCTGGCGCCGCTCACCTGCGGCCCGGCCGGCAGCCGCATCTTCTACTCGGCCGCGCACGTGGTGGCCGACCCCCTCTCCGCCTCGGCCGAATCCGGCCCGGTGATCGACTGGGAGTCCACGCTGGCCTTCCGGCACACCCTGTGGGCGCAGGGTCTCGGGGTCGCCGAGGCCATGGACACGGCGCAGCGCGGGATGGGGCTGGACTGGCCGGGCGCGGCGGAACTGATCCGCCGTTCGACCGCCGAAGCCCGGTCGGTGGGCGGCCGGATCGTCTGCGGGGCGGGCACCGACCAGCTGGCTCCGGACACCGCGCACACCCTGGCCGCCGTCACCGCGGCGTACGAGGAGCAGCTGGCGCTGGTCGAGGAGTGCGGGGCGACGGCCGTGCTGATGGCCTCCCGGGCGCTGGCCGCGGCGGCGCGCGGTCCGGAGGACTACCTGGAGGTGTACGGGAGGCTGCTGCGGCAGAGTTCCCGGCCGGTGGTCCTGCACTGGCTGGGGCCGATGTTCGACCCGGCGCTGGAGGGGTACTGGGGGCACGCGGACCTGGACGCGGCCACGGACGTCTTCCTGAAGATCATTTCCGAGTACCCGGAGAAGGTCGACGGCATCAAGGTCTCGCTGCTCGATGCGGGGCGCGAGGTGGACATCCGGCGGCGGCTGCCCGCGGGCGTGCGCTGCTACACGGGCGACGACTACCACTATCCGGAGCTGATCGCCGGGGACGGCGAGCTGGCCAGCGACGCCCTCCTGGGGATCTTCGATCCGATCGCCCCGATCGCGGCGCGGGCGGCGCTCGCCCTCGACCAGGACGACGCGACCGGATTCCGGGAGCTGCTGGATCCGACGGTGGCGCTGTCCCGGCACCTGTTCGCTCCGCCCACCCGCTACTACAAGACGGGCGTCGTGCTCCTGGCCTGGCTCGCGGGACACCAGGAACACTTCGCGATGGTCGGCGGGCTGCACTCGGCCCGCTCGCTCCCCCATCTGGCCACCGCCTACGAACTGGCCGACAACCTCGGCCTGTTCCCGGACCCGGAGCTCGCCGAGGCCCGGATGCGACAGCTGCTCGCGCTGCACGGGGTGACCTCGTGAGCCCGGCGGCGGCGCCTGCCCGGTTCAGCTTGAACCAGGAGACGATCCGCCAGTGGTCCCTGCCCGAGCTGGTGGCCGGGTGCAGCGCGGCCGGGGTCGGCGCGGTCGGGCTGTGGCGCGATCCCGTACAGCGGTTCGGGGTGCGGGAGGCCGCGAAGCTGGTCGCCGGGGCCGGACTCCGGGTCAGTTCGCTGTGCCGGGGCGGCTTCTTCACCGCCGCCGATCCGGACGGGCGGGCGGCCGCCCTCGAGGACAACCGCCGTGCCGTGGAGGAAGCCGCCGAGCTGGGCGCCGACGCGCTGGTCCTGGTCTCGGGCGGCCTGCCGGACGGTGACCGGGACCTGGCGGGAGCCCGCCGGCGGATCGTCGACATCCTGGGCGACCTGGTCCCGTACGCCGCCGGGCACGGGGTGCGCCTGGGGATCGAGCCGTTGCACCCGATGTACGCCGCGGACCGCTGCGTGGTCTCCACCCTCGGTCAGGCCCTGGACATCGCCGAGGAGTTCCCCGCGGCGCGGGTGGGGGTGGTCGTCGACTCCTACCACCTGTGGTGGGACGAGCGGCTGCCTTCCGAGGTCCGGCGGGCCGGAGAGGCCGGCCGGATCGTGTCCGTCCAGGTCGCCGACTGGGTGACGCCGCTCCCCGAAGGCGTGCTGCTGGGGCGGGGACAGCTGGGCGACGGCTCGATCGACCTGAGGGCCTTCCGGGAGCTGACCGACTCCGCGGGGTACCTGGGGCCGGTAGAGGTGGAGATCTTCCATCCCGGGCTGTGGGCGCGCGACGGCGACGAGGTGCTGCGGGAGGTGATCGACCGCTACCGCGAGCACGTCGCATGAGGTGAAGGGGGTGCGTGAGCCGAAGTACACGAAGTACACGGGGGCCACAGCGTTTCAGGCGAAGCAGCGTTTCAGGCGAAGCAGCGTTTCAGGCGATGCAGCGTTTCAGGCGAAGCAGCGTTTCAGTCAAAGGAGACTGTGATGACAGATGTGTGGAGCCGCCGTGCCTTCCTCACGGGGGTCGGTGGCAGCGTGGTGCTGCTCGGCACCCCCGCCTTCCCCGCGACCGCCGGGACGGTGACCTCGGTGCACGCCGCCATGCGCGCGGTGTGGCAGGGCCTCGTCCTGGGAAGCGTGTCCTCCCCCACCGCGGAGCCGTTCCGCACGCGGCTGGTCGCGCTGGGCGCACAAGCCGGCCAGTGGCGCTCCTCGATGGCCCCGGCGACCGGTTCGCTCTGGCCCGACCAGGTCTTCAGCACCGACCCCGAGTGGATGGCGCAGAGCTACTACCGCCTGCGGAGCATGGCGGAGGCCTATGTCAGACCGGGGACGGGGCTCACCGGTGACGCCGCGCTGCGTACGGCCGTGCTGACCGGACTGGACCATCTCCACGCCCAGGTCTACAACGCCGGGCAGGCGCGGTACGGCAACTGGTGGTGCTGGCAGATCGGCGCCCCCCAGGCGCTGCTCGACACCGTCGTCCTGATGTACGGCCGGCTCTCCGCGGCCCAGCTCACCGCCTACTGCGCCGCCGTGGACCACTTCGTACCGGATTCCACGGTCGGCTCGTACACGGGGACGAGCACCGGGGCGAACCGGGTGGACCTGTGCCGGGTGCTCGCGCTGCGCGGTGTGGTCGGCGGCGACGACGCGAAGATCGCCCTGGCCCGGGACGCGCTCACGCCGGTGTTCCCGTACGTCACCTCCGGCGACGGGCTCTACCGGGACGGCTCCTTCATCCAGCACACCTACGTCGCGTACACCGGCTCGTACGGTTCGGTCATGCTCGGCGGACTGGGCATGCTGTTCGGCCTGTTGAAGGGAACGGCCTGGGAGGTCACCGACCCCGGCGCGCAGATCGTCTTCGACGCGGTGGAGCACGCGTGGGCGCCGTTCCTCTACAACGGACTGATGATGGACGCCGTATCGGGGCGGGCCCCCAGCCGGGGGGTCCAACTGGCCGATCCCCTCCAGGCGCAGCTGGACGACCACACCCGCGGGCACTCGGTCCTCGCCGCGATCCTGCTCCTCGCCGAGGGCGCGAGCACCGCCGAACGGACGCGCTGGCGCGGCTTGGTGAAGGGCTGGTCGGCGCGGGACTACTACAGCCCTCCGATGGCGGACGCCACCCAGAGCCTGGCGGCCCTGGCCCGGCTCTCCGAGGTCTCGGCGGACGCCACGGTCACGGCGGCGCCCGAGCCGGTGGCGCACCGGTTGTTCCCCTCGATGGACCGGGCCGCGCACCGCAGGCCGACGTGGGCGGCCTCCCTGTCCATGGCCTCGAAGCGGATCACGCACTACGAGACGGGCAACGGCGAGAACCTGCGCGGCTGGCACACGGGCAGCGGCATGCTCTCCTGGTGGGGCTCCACCTACGGGAACGGCCAGTACTCGGACGCGTTCTGGCCCACGGTCAATCCCTACCGGCTGCCCGGGACCACCGCCTCCCGCAAGGCGCTGGCCGACGGAGCCGGGGGCGACTGGGGTGCCTCCCGGCCGGACGTCACCTGGGTGGGCGGCACGACCGACGGGGAGTTCGCCTCGGCGGGCCAGCACCTGAAGGGGCTGGGCAGCACGCTCTCGGCCCGCAAGTCCTGGTTCTTCCTCGACGACACGGTGGTCTGCCTGGGCGCCGGGATCAGCTCCACGGACGGCGCCGCGGTCGACACGGTCATCGACAACCGGAACCTGGGCGCGACCGGCGCCCACGCCCTGACCGTGAACGGCACGGTCCAGCCGGCCACGCTGGGCTGGACCGCCTCCTTCCCCGGGCCCGGCTGGGCGCACCTGGCGGGCTTCGGCGGCTATGTCATGTCGGGTTCGAACACTTTCAGGGCGCTGCGGGAGGCCCGCACCGGCCGGTGGAGCGATATCAACCGGAGCGCCTCGACCACGGCCCTGACCCGGCGCTACCTGACCCTCTGGTACGACCACGGGACGGACCCGACCGGCGGCAGCTACGTCTACCAGCTGATGCCGGGGGCCTCGGCCGCCCAGACCTCGGCGCGGTCCGCCGCCACCGGATGGCTCACGGTGCTCGCCAACAACACGACAGCCCAAGCGGTGGCGGTGGGCTCGCTCGGCTTCACCGGGGTGAACTTCTGGCAGCCCGCGACCATCGGCGCCCTGCAGGCGAGCGCGCCGTGTTCGGTCACGGTGCGGGAGCTCGGCGACGGCACGGCCGTGGTCTGCGTCTCGGACCCGACCCGCACCCTCTCGGGACTGACCCTCGTGTGGAACCGGCCCGTCACCCAGGTGCTGTCCCAGCCGGCGAGCGTGGTCTCGGCAAGCACCGGGACCGCGCTCCAGCTCGGCTTCGGCAGCCTCACCGCTCTGGCGGGAGCGAGCCAGGTGGTGAAGGTGAGACTGGGGTGATCTCCGGACCACTCCTGGTCACCTGATCCCCGGCCACCCGCGGGGCGGTAACAGCGGAGCCCACAGGGTGACATAGCGTGACCTGCATGGATCAGGAGCACATATCCGGGGACGGCGAAGGCGCGGGCAGGCGGCGGTTCCTCGCCCTGGCGACGGGGGCCGCAGCCACCGCCGCCGGGCTGGGGGCCGTGGCCGGCTGCACGAGCGGGGACGCCGGGTCGGCGGACGGGGCGGGGCCCGGCGAGAGCCCGGAGCCGTCCGGTACCCCGCAGAAGAAGGAGGGGCCGCACGGCTTCGACGTCCGGGCCGAGAACGCCCGCCCGGGGAACGCCGACTGGCAGGTCACCAAGGCCGGCCCGGCCCGCGCCATCGAGGGCTTCGCCGACCGGGTCAGCGTGCTCCCCGGCGAGTCCTTCGGCCTGCACGTCTCCACCACTGCGCCCCGGTTCACCGTCTCCGCCTACCGCATGGGCTGGTACGGCGGCGCCCGGGCCCGCCTGGTCTGGCGCTCCGAGGCCCTGCCCGGGGTACGCCAGCCCGACCACACGGTGGACGCCTCGACGCGCACGGTCCGCACCCGGTGGGCCCGTAGCACCACCGTCGAGACCAAGGACTGGCCCGAGGGCTGCTACCTGCTGCGCCTCGACGCGCAGGGCGGCGAGGGCCAGCGGTTCGTCCCCGTCACCGTGCGGTCCGCCGCCACGGCCGGACGTACCGTCGTGGTCAACGCGGTGGCGACCTGGCAGGCGTACAACCGCTGGGGCGGCTACGGCAGTTACGACGGCCCCAGTGGCGGATACGCCTCGCGCTCGCTCGCCGTGACCTTCGACCGGCCCTACGAGTACGACGACGGCGCGGGCCTCTTCCTGGTGTACGAGGCTCCGCTGCTCGCGCTCGCCGAACGGCTCGGCATCCCCCTGGCGTACACGACGACCACCGACCTTGCCCGGGAGAAGCGCCTGCTGGAGGGAGCTTCGGCGGTCCTCTCCCTCGGACACGACGAGTACTGGTCACCCGAGCAGCGGGCGCACGTCACGGCAGCCCGGGACGCGGGCACCAACGTCGCGATCCTGGGCGCGAACTGCTGCTACCGCCGGATCCGGCTGGAGGCCTCCGAGCTCGGGCCGGACCGCACGGTGGTCTGCTACAAGTCCTCCTACGAGCAGGATCCCGGCTTCAAGCGCGGCCACCCCGCCACCGTCGACTTCCGTTCCCCGCCGGCCGCCGACCCGGAGAGTTCGCTGCTCGGCGTGATCTACGACGGCTACCCGGTGGACGCCCCGTACGTGGTGACCAACCCGGGCCACTGGCTCTTCGAGGGCACCGGCGCGAAGGCCGGCGAGAGCTTCCCGCACCTGGTCGGCGTGGAGTACGACAAGGTCAACACCGGTTTCACGACCCCGCGCCCGATCGAGATCCTGGCCCACTCCCCCGTGGTCTGCGAGGGCCGCCCGAGCCACCAGGACACGGCGTACTACACGACGCCGAGCGGCGCCGCCGTCTTCGCGACGGGGACGATGCGCTGGGTGGAGGCCCTCGACGCGAAGGGCGACGGCCGCAGCGGAGCCAACCACGGCCTGGACGCCCGCTCGGGCGCCCTGACCACGCGGGTGACGGAGAACCTGCTCCGCACCTTCGCGGCGGGCCCGGCGGGACGGACGCATCCGGCGCAGGACAACGTGAAGGCGGTGTACGGGGGTCCGAGCGCGTGAGGCCCGCCCCTCGACCACTCCACGGCTCCACGGCTCCACGGCTCCACGGCTCCACCCAAACGCACTGGACTCATCCCGTAAGGGCTGTTTAGGATCATGTCGCGGCATCGCGTGTCGGTCACCGGCTGGGTGAGGCATGGAGGTGCCGAGAGTGCCTTTCGGAGGCATCCACTCATGACGGTTCAGCTCAACCACACGATCATCCAATCCCGTGACCACCGGGAGTCGGCCGAATTCCTGGCCTACTTCCTCGGCCTGGAGGTCGGAGCCCCCTGGGGCCCCTTCATCCCCGTCGAGATCGCCAACGGCGTCACCCTGGACTTCGCGACCATCGCCGCCGAGTCCATCACCCCGCAGCACTACGCGTTCCTCGTCTCCGAGGCCGAGTTCGACGAGGCCTTCGAGAAGATCAAGCAGGCGAGGATCACCTACTTCGCCGATCCGCACGGACAGCGCCCCGGCGAGATCAACCACAACGACGGCGGCCGCGGCGTCTACTTCCTGGACCCCTCGGGCCACGGAATGGAACTGATCACCGTCCCGTACGGCGGCTTCAAGCAGTAGGTCCGGCCCGGCCCGCCCCGGCGCTCCGTTCAGTCGAGCATGCGCCGCATGACCCACTCCGGTAGCGCCGGGTTCCCGGCCGCCGCCCTTGCCGTCTCCTCGTCGGCGAGCAGCCGGGCCAGCGCGGGCACGGGAAGCCGCGGATGTTCCGCGGCTTCCCGGCGGACCGACGGGGACGGGTCGCCGAGCAGCCGCAACGCCGACTCCCCGGACAGCCGGGGGTCGGTCGCCGCCCGAGCCCGGACCTCCTCGTCCTCGTCCCGGCTGAAGCGTTCCACCAGCTCCGCCGTGGAGTCCGGGTCGTCCAGCGCGAGCTGCCGAAGTCGCCGGTTGGGGTCCTCGGCGTAGCGGAGCAGGTTCCGGCCGGGGAAGTTCGGGTGGCCGTAGGGGCGATTCGGTGTGGAGAAGCTGCCGGTCCACCAGGTGAAGACCTCCAGCAGCATGTCCGCCGGGGCGTCGTCGCACCGCTCCGCGAGGAACAGCCGCACGGTCGGGTCCCGGTCCCGGGCCAGCTGCTCCACGACGTCTGGCGGCAGCCGCCGGGCCATCGCCACGCTGCTGCGCAGCACGGGGTGAACCGAGCCGGCGAGCCGCCGCATCGCCGCGGGATCACCGTGCAGGGCCATCACCCACGGAGCGGGGTGGCGCAGCCCGTCGAGTTCCAGTCCCGGCAGGAAGCCGGCCCGCTCCTCCTCCGTCAGCTCGGGCCGCAGCGATACGGCAAGGCGTACGGCGTGGGCGGGATCTGCGGCCAGTGCGGCGACCTGGTCGGGCTCCAGGTAGGGGTTCGCCGCGAGGAAAGCTCGCCAGGTGGGGTCCGGGCTCCCGCTGAGGCGCAGCACGAGGTCCCGGTCCAGCCGCCGGGTCTCCACGAGGTCGAACGTCACCCTCACCCTGTCGAAGAGCTCGCACGTGACCGGGGCCTCCTCGTGCCGGGCCAGCGCGACCGCCGTCCGCACCACCTCGGCGGTGTCCTCGGCCAGCCGGGCCCGCAGCCCGTCGTCGAAGCGCGCCCAGGCCGACTCGGCCGCCGCCGCGCGCACGGTGGCCGCCGGATCGGCGGCCAGGGCCCGGAGCAGCCGCTCCGGCATGCGGGGCAGGCTCGCGGCGTCCGCCCGCGCGTCGTCGGAGCGGGCCGCGGCCAGCGCTTCGTACACGTCCTCCGTCAGCAGCCCCCCGGCGGCGTCCGCCGCGTACGCCAACTGGTACCGGCGCCGGTCGTTCGGCTCTCCCCGCACGAGCCGGGACCACTGTTCGGTGGTGAGTGTGACGCAGGTCCGGGTTCCGGTCCTCGAGAACCGCAGCGTTGTGCCCCGATGCTCGGCCAGGCTGCCGCGCACCCTCCAGTCCGGGTGTGCGATCGCCGCCTCCACCACCGCCTGCGGCAGGTCCGCCCGGTACGGCAGTTGGTCGCTGATGCCGAGCATCGCCACCAGGATCCCGTCGGGCGCGGCACGGTTCATGCTCAGGCCCTCCAGTCTCTCCTGGCGCAGCCGTGGGCCGGCCGCCTCCCCGAACTCCAGCCCGTCCCAGCCCGCCACCGCGTCAGTACCCCGTTCGCTCCCCATCCTCCGGAAGGTAGACGATGTGCGGCGCGCCCGTCGTCGGGTGGGTGCCGATGCGGGTGCGGACCCCGTAGACCTCGGCCAGCAGGGGCTCCGTCAGCACCTCCGCCGGGGTGCCGGAGGCCGCCACGCGGCCGCCCGCCAGGACGTACAGGCGGTCGCAGTACATCGCGGCCAGGTTGAGGTCGTGCAGGACCAGCAGGGCGGTGGCCGGCAGGGCGCGGACCAGGCCGAGGATCTCCAGTTGGTAGCGGATGTCCAGGTGGTTGGTCGGTTCGTCCAGGGCGAGCAGGCCGGGGTCCTGGACGAGGGCGCGGGCCACCAGGGCGCGCTGGCGCTCGCCGCCCGAGAGCCCGTCGAAGCGGCGGTCCGCGAGGGCGGCCGCGCCGACGGTGTCCAGGGCCCGCGCGACGCGGCGTACGTCGTCGGGTCCGTCCTGCTCCCAGAACCGCTTGTGCGGGCTTCTCCCCATGGCGACCACCTCGCGCACGGTCAGCCCGAAGGTGCCGGCCGCATCCTGGGGCACCACCGCCACCCGCCGGGCGCGGTCCTTGACGCCCAGCGAGGCCGCGTTCGCGCCGTCCAGCAGGACGCGCCCGCCGGTCGGGCGCAGGGCGCCGTAGATGCAGCGCAGCAGTGTCGTCTTGCCGCTGCCGTTGGGACCGACGACCCCGACCGTCTCGCCGGGGCGGGCGGTGAGGTCGATCCCGTGCAGCAGCGGCTGCCCGTCGATCTCGTACCGCACGGCCTCGACGGCGAGTTCCGCAGCTTCCGCCGCCTCCGCTGCCTCCGCCACCGGCTCGGCCACCGGCCCCGTAGGCCGTCCCACCCTCATCCCACGACCCCTTCGGTACGGGTGGACCTGCGCAGCATCCACAAGAAGAACGGCCCGCCGACCAGCGCCGTGACCACGCCCACCGGGATCTCCTCCGGCGCGGCGGCGGTACGGGCGATCAGGTCGGCCAAGGTCAGGAACACCGCCCCGCCCAGCGCGGCCACGGGCAGCAGCGCCCGGTGCCCGGCGCCGACGGCCATCCGGGCGGCGTGCGGGACCATCAGCCCCACGAAGCCGATCGCCCCGCTGTAGGCCACCAGTACGCCGATGACGAGCGAGGTGAGGACGAACACGGCGGCCCGGAAGCGGCCCGTGTCCAGGCCGAGCGTCTGGGCGCCCTCCTCCCCCGCGAGCAGCAGGTCGAGCGGCCGGGCCAGGGCGACGAGCAGCCCGGTGCCCAGGAGCAGGGCCCCGGCGGGCAGGGCCAGTTCGCTCCAGCGCGCCCCGCCCAGCCCGCCGAGGGTCCAGAACAGCACGCTGCGGATCTGATCGGGATGGGCGGCCAGCACCAGGATGAGGCTGGTCAGGGCGGACAGCACGTACTGGACGGCGACTCCGGCGAGGATCAGCCGGCCGGTGGTCATGGTGCCGCCGCGCCGGGCCATCGCGTAGACGGCGACGAGCGCGCCCATCGACCCGGCGAACGCGGCGAGCGGTACCGCGGTCCCGCCCGCGAAGCCGAGGAACCCGGCGCCGAAGACGATCACCAGCACCGCCCCGGCCGAGGCCCCGGAGGAGGCTCCGAGCAGGAACGGGTCGGCGAGCGGGTTGCGTACGAGGGCCTGGAGCACGGTTCCCGCGACGGCGAGTCCCGCGCCGACGACGGCTCCGAGCAGGACGCGCGGCATCCGGACGTCCCACACGATCGCCCCGAACGCTCCTGCTCCCCCTCCGGGTCCCGGCCCTCCGAGCACGATGTCGAGCACCCGCCCCGGAGGGATCCGTACCGGCCCCAGGGCCAGGCCCGCCAGGGCCGACGCGGCCAGCGCGGCGGCGAGCAGGGCCAGTACGACCGGCGTACGGGTGAACGCGCGGGCGGCCCGGAGCCTCACGGGGCGGCGGGGTGGAGCTGGCCGCCCAGCGATTCGACGGCGTCGGCGACGCGTACGCCGAGCACGGCGGAGGACAGCGGGAGCACGACGAACCGCTGGTTCTTGACCGCGGGGACCTGTGCCAGCGCCGGATCGTTCAACAGGCGCTGCTTCTTGGCTTCGACGGTGGTGCCGCCGTAGTCGTAGATGAGGACGACCTCGGGCTTGCGCTCGATGACCTTCTCCCACGACACGTCGCCGAAGGTGTCGTCGAGGTCGGCGAACACGTTCGTCCCGCCCGCCATCGAGACGATCTCGTTGCCGATGCCCTTGCCGCCCGAGGTGAAGGCGGAGGCCTCGCCCGAGTCGTAGACGAAGACGGCGGGCTTGGCCCGGTCCTTCACGCGCGCGCTGACGGCCTCGATGCGGCGCTGTTCGTCCGCGATGAGCCGCTCGCCGCGCTCGGGCACGCCGAAGGTCCGTGCCACCTCGGTGATTTCGGTCCTGAGCTGGTCGAGGCCGACCTTGCCCTCGGTGCAGTACTCCACGCTGAGGCGGGAGTTGATGCCGGACTTGGCGAGTCCCTCGCGGTCGCGGCCCTGCGCCTTGTCGAAGGCGCTGGAGTAACCCCCGTACACGAAGTCGGGGTTGGCGCCGAGGAGGATCTCCTTGGAGGGGTACTCCTTCGCCAGCACCTTGATCTTGTCGTACGCGGGCCGATAGGCGGGCAGTACGGCGTCGTCCAGGTAGGCCGTCCCGACCGTCCTTCCCTCCAGCCCGAGGGCCAGGAGGATCTCGGTGGCGTGCTGGTTCATCGTGACCGCACGCTGTGGCGGTGCCTGATAGGTGCTGGTGACACCGCAGTTGGTGACCGTGTACGGGAATCCGGGCGCGGCGCTCGCCGCCGCCTTCGCGTCCTGCGCTGCGGGTGATCCCCCGCACGCGGCCAGCGGTATCAGGAGGGGGACGGGCAGGAGCGCGCGCAGCAGCGCACGGGGGTACGAAGACATGGTGAAGCCTCTCCGGGGGATCCGCGTCCCCTGGTCGAACCGAAAGAGGCGGTGCGTCAGTGTCTGACTCCCGGGTCCCCGCACGGGGGTGTCCGGTCACAGTGGCGGGACCGCACCGGATTCGCACCGGTTTCCTGTCCTGCACCGCCTGGATAACCCGGCCCAGTGTGCCAGAAGGGCGACGTCAGCGTTGCGCGCGCACCGCGTCGGCCGCCCGGGAGGCGAGGGTCCGCAGCGCCTCGTCGGAGGGTGATCCCGGCTCGGCCGTGTAGAGGTAGAGGGTCTGGTCGGGGTCGTCGGGGAAGGCGAGGGACTCGTACTCCAGGGCGAGTTCGCCGACGAGGGGGTGCCGGAAGCGCTTGGTCCCGTGGGTGTGTTCGAGCACGTCGTGCCCGGCCCACCAACGCCGGAAGTCACCGTCGAGCGCGCCTAGTTCCTCGACGAGCGGACTCAGGTCCGGATCGTACGGGTGTCGGCCCGCGTAGAACCGCAGCGCGGCGACGGCTGCGCGCGCGGCGCTCTCCCAGTCGGCGAAGAGCCCGCGGGCGGCGGGGTCGAGAAAGAGGAACCGCGCCAGATTGCGCCCGCGATGACCGGGCGCGCCCGACTCCGGGGTGTCCGGCTCCGAGGCGTGGGGCTCCGGGGTGTCCGGCTCCGAGGTGTGGGGCTCTGCCGCGCCGAAGTCGGCGTACAGGGCCTCGGCGAGCCGGTTCGCGGCCAGGACCTCAAGCCGGCGCCCCATGATCATCGCCGGGGTGCCGTCGTCGAGGGCGTCCAGTACCCGGTACAGACCGGCCCGGACCCGCTGCGGGCCGGCGGCTTCCGCGGGGCCGGGGGCTCCGGCCGCCGCGCCGGCTGCTCGCCCGGGCCCGGTGGCCCGCTGCGGCCGGGCCAGGTCGAAGAGGTGGGACCGCTCGGTGGCGTCGAGCCTCAGCGCACGGGCCACGGCGTCGAGGACCTCATCGGAGACGTGCAGGGTGCGCCCCTGCTCCAGCCGCGTGTAGTAGTCGACGCTGACCCCCGCAAGCTGCGCGACCTCCTCCCGCCGCAGCCCGGGCACCCGCCGCCGCCCCGGGTGGGCGGCGACCCCCATCTCCTCGGGACCGATGCGGGCACGCCGGGAACGCAGGAAGTCCCGCAGGTCGGAACGGGGCTCTCGCCCGGCGGTGGCGTTCATTCCCCCAGGCTAGGCGGTTTCCCCGGGTTCCTCGGGCACCTCCGGGTTCCTCGGGCGCCTCCGCACCCCGGCCGGGCCGGTCCGACATCGCGAGACACCCCCGCACCAGGCCGGCGGCGGAGCACTGCGCACGGAACGGGCGCACCGCCGGCAGCCGGGCGGGTCGAGGGGACCGATCCGGGCCCACCCCACCACGCCGGTCCATTGAGCAGCCCGGCCGAGCCACCCCCGCTCACCCTGCCCGTCCCCCGTCCGCGCGGGCCGTGTCACAGCCCGGTCACAGCGGCCCCACAGGACCCGCTCCCGGGCCACCATGACCCGATGCGCAGACACCACGTGATCATCGCCCTCACCGGCGCCGGAATCCTCGCCCTCACCGGTTGCGGCAGCGACTCCGACGCACCGACCCCCGACAAGCCCTCCACCTCGACCGTGCCGAGCGCCGACCCGAGCGCCCGACCCAGCGCCGATCCGAGCGCGGCCCGCCCGGACAGCGGCCTCCCGCCGAGCCCCGCACCCGCGCAGCGCGCCGCCTACCTGGCCGCGCTGAACAAGATCGACCCCGAGATCGTCAACGGCAACGACGACAAGGCCGTCTCGCGCGGCCTCGACCAGTGCCAGTCCATGAAGGGCGAGAAGGACCCGGCGAAGCGAGTGGCCGGCGCGAACCAGCGCTTCATCGGCCCCAACCACCCCGACGGCTTCGGCCCCGTAAAGTCCGCCCTCATCGTCGCGACCGTCCAGGCCAACCTCTGCCCGACTTACTGAGTTCAGTAGAGTCTGCCCGGCGGAAGATCAACCCCCTCGTGACCCGCCAGTCCACCTTCCTCTTGGGACAGGCCTCACACCGTGACCACAACTCCTCGGCGGCACCGTGCCGCCGCCGCGCTGGCTGCCATGGCCACCGCCTGCGGACTGATCACCGCCGCAGGCGCCACCTCCGCCGCAGCAGCCACGGCGGCGGCGACGTGCCCGTCGTCGCAGTCCACCCGCGATTTCTTCCCCACCACCTCGTTCAGCCAGGCGCCCGTACGGACCGACTGCGACACCACGGTCGACGAGAACTGGGGCACCGGCGCTCCGGCCGCCGGCCTGCCGGCCGATAATTTCGGGGTCCGCTGGACCCTGGACCGGGACTTCGGATCGGGCGGCCCGTTCACCCTGACGGCCACCGGCCAGGACGGCATCCGCGTCTACCTCGACGGGGCCCTTCACATCGACCTGTGGAAGAACGTCGCGGCTGACCAGACGCAGACCGTGAACGTGACGATTCCGCCCGGCACCCACAAGTTGCGCGTCTACACCGTCAACTGGAGCGGCGCCGCCGACATCAAGTTCGGCTACGTGCCCAGGACCTCCGCGGCCGAGGACAAGGTCAAGCCCCTCGCGCCGACCGGCGTCACGTCGGTGCTCGACAACACCACCGCGCAGGTGAAGGTGTCCTGGGCGGCGAACAGGGAGATGGACCTCGGTGTCTACCGGGTCTACCGACGGCTCGCGGGGACCACCGCCTGGACCACCGTCCGCACCACGAAGGCGACCTCCTTCGCCGAGCCGCCACCCGAGGGCGCCGGCCGTACCTACCAGTACCAGGTGCGTGCCTTCGACCTGGCCGGCAACGCCTCTGCCGCGACCGCCGGGCAGCCGGTGACCACCTCCAACGCCGCCGTTCCCGGCGTGCCCCGTGCCACAGCCGCCGACACCGGCATCTCCCTGACCTGGCCGACGTCTCCCGGAGCAACCGGCTACCTGGTCAAGCGGATCGGTGACCCCACCGTCCGCAAGACCACCGCGGCGAGCTTCAAAGACACCGCGGCCCCGCGCTCGGTCGTCTCCGAGTACCAGGTCGCGGCCGTCGACTCGGCCGGCCGGGCCTCCCAGTACAGCACCCCGGTCACCGCTCGCCGCCCGGTCGCGGCACCGCACGAGGTCACCGCGAAGCCTGCCTCGGGCAAGTACGTCGACCTGACCTGGAAGGTCCGCCCGGCAACGGACGGCGCGTACGAGGGCTTCACCGTCTACCGGTCCACCACCCTCCCGGTGAACACCCAGACGGCGGAGGTCTTCTGCGGCAGCCGTACCTCGAAGAAGCTGCCGGACGGGCAGATCCAGTGGACCTGCCAGGACAACGGGACCGCAGCCAACACCAAGTACCACTACGCCGTGAAGGGCTGGGGCGTCGACCAGTACGCGGGCAACACCTCCGTGTCGTCCAACACCGCCACCGTCACCACCGGCTCCCGCGACCAGACACCGCCCCCCGCGGTCACCGGCCTGACCGCGCGGGCCACCGCCTACGGCATCGTCCTGAAGTGGAACGCCAATCCGGCGGCCGACCTCCGGCGTTACGAGGTCTACAGCGGCACCCCGGTGGGTGCGGACTGCTCGGCGGGCGTGGCCGCGTACCTCGGCACCGCTGACACGTCGTACCTGCTGGAAGCGTTGCCGGACGGCGAGGAGCAGTGTTTCTTCGTCGACGCCGTCGACACCACCGGCAACTCCAGCTTCCAGTGGACCGGAGATGCCACGGTCGTGAACGCGACCGAGCTGGACCTGACGCCGTCCGTCGGGACTCCCGAGACCGGACCGGTCGCCCTCGGCGCCACCCGTACGGCCTCCGGCACCGACGTGGAACTGTCGTGGAACACGGTCGCGGACGCCATCGGCTACCTGGTGTACCGCTGGAATCCGACGACCAAGGCCTACGAGAAGCTGACGACCCGGCCCATCACCGGCACCTCGTACACGGACTCCGGCCCGCCCACCGGTACCACCCATTTCTACCGGGTGACCGCCTCGTACGCTGACGGCAAGGAGTCGGTGCCCGGCGGAAACCACGTGATCCTCCCTCCGCCCCACCAGTAGGAGCGCCCCCCGAACCAAGCGACCGGACAGAGTACGTACAGACAAGGCAGACAGGCAGACAAGGCGTACGGCTCCCGGAAGAACCGTGCCTACCTGCGCCGATGGAGGAACAGGGCCGCACCAACCAGCCTTCAGTTAACCCTTTGCCGAGGAACCGATGGACCAGCTACGTTCTCCCAGCCGTCCATGTTGATCCGGACCGGCACTGTCGACGAGGAGGTGTGGAGCACATGCGCAGGAGTGCCCAGCAGTTGAGCCCGCGTACTGACCTTTGCCACCTCCTCACGACGGAGACACCTTGTCGCTCCGCATCACCCCACTGACCGACCCCTCTCACGGGGCACACAGCCGACGCCTTGCATGGCTGGCGTCCGATGCCGATTCCAACCCCGTCGGAACGGCCTTTCTGCGCCTGTTCGATGGCGGACAAGCGCACCTGGCCGAACTGACCCTCCACGTCCACCCCGTGGAGCGCCGCAAGGGCGTCGGCTCCCAGCTCCTCGACACCGCCGTGGCCGCCGCCCGGGACGACGCCCGACGCTGCGTCAGCGCGCAGGCCCGGGCAGGATCGCCCGGCGACCACTTCCTCCCGGCCCACGGCTTCCGCAAGGTCCTCACCCTGAGGTACGCCCGCTTGCCACTGGCCGACGTGGACACCATCGCCCTCGCCGAGGTCATCAAGAGCCCGCATCCCGACTACCGGCTGGCGTCCTGGCAGGGAACCGTCCCCGACGCCCTCGCCCAGACGTTCGCCGCGTCACGCCGGGCCATGGACGACATGCCCATGGAAGACACCGACCACGGAACCACGGCCTGGGACGTGGACCGGGTGCGGGCTGCGGCAAAGGCCGTCCAACAGCGCGGCGACCTGTTGCACACCGTCGTCGCCATCGACACCCGCGACGGCTCGATCGCCGGGTTCACCGAACTCGTCGTCCCCGGCAATGGCACGGGCGATGGCCAGCACTACGGCACCGGCGTCCTGCCCGAGCACCGCGGACACGGCCTCGGCCGATGGATGAAGGCCGAATCGATCCGACAAGCCCGCGAGCGCCATCCAGACCTCGACGGCCTCCTGACCGACACCGCCGACAGCAACACGCACATGAGACACATCAGCGACAGCCTCGGCTACCTGCCCACGCACACGACACTGCAGTACCAGCTCGACCTGTAGATATCGGCTGCGGTCCCTCTTCACCGTCCGCAGGCGATGCCACACCGCCGGCATCGACCACCGACGTGCGCACCGTGGTTCACGACGCTGCTGTGACAGGTCTTGCCCGCGGGCGGACCGAGAGGTACTGGACCTCCGAAGGCATCGCAGCAGTGGCCGCCGGAGACGCCAGGGACGACCTGGTCCAGCCCGAGTGGACCGGTGACGGCTCGATAGCCAAGACGGTCGGCCGGTTGTACGCCTCGGGCACTGACGGCGATCTCGGCGCCTGCACCGCGACCGTCGTCGGAATCCGCACCGTCGTGACCGCGGCCCACTGCGTCAGGACGTCGATCGAGGGGGCGTCCCCGGGCGAGGCCACCTGGGACAAGGACCTCTACTTCGTTCCGGGCTACCGACGCGGTACCGCACCCCACGGCGGGTTCACGGTGCCCCTGATACGGATGGCCGAGAACTGGCAGGCCGACGGCTTGGACGTGGCCATGCTCGAAATGTACCCCGGCGTCGACGGGCGGAACATCTCCGAGGCGACCGGCGCCCAGCCCGTCTCGTTCGCCGGCGAACAGGGCGCGATGACTTACTACTTCGGCTACCCGTACACGGACCGGCTCCTGCACTGCTCGGGCACCGGCGCGTGGGAGGCCGGCAAGAGACTGAGGAGTATCCCCTGCATGATGGGGCCCGGATCGAGCGGCGGCCCGTACCTCTCGGGCGAGTCCGCGTCAGGCAGCGTCGTCGCGGTGAACGTCAGCGGTGGTGAGGGCGTCAGCTACGGAACGGCCCTCGGCGCGTTCGCGGAGCGTCTCTACCGGCAGTCCGAGCACGGCTAGGGGCGCCGCCGGGCACTGGCGGAGAACGGGCCCCGGTCGCACCGGGCGCCACCGAGTCAGGCTGAACCGCCGAGACAACGGCGCGCATCAGCCCACAGCCGCTCGAACTCCTCCTCGGAGATCTCCGCCGCCTCGGGCTGGTCCCGCCAGCCGTCCAGGGGACCTTCGGCGAGAATCCCGTACTGGCCGTCGTAGCGGAACATCGCCGAGAGGTCGGCATGATCACGCACGTACCGGACCTCTTCCAGAGAGGCCGCCGTCATCGGGCGCGAGTCCTTCCCCCGGATCTCGACCTGTCGCGCTACCCAGCCTTCGTCATCGGCCTCGAAGTACAGCCACAGGTCTTCGTCCTCGTAGTACGTGCGGATCCAGCTCGCCATGCAGCCATCCTGACCCACCAGACTCCTGGTACGGAAAAGCCCCCCGGCCGATCAGGGCCGGGGGGCCCCTATCTGTTTGGTCAAGGTGGAGGGGTGCTGGTTCGGGCCTCTGGAACGATGTGCCTGTGCATGCTGATGATCAGGTTGGCGAGGGTGTCTCTGCGGACCTCGCGGTGCTTCTCCGGAGCGCAGACGACAGCCGTCCGGTGATGATCGCTTCCTCCGTCTGTGGCAGTTGTGGCGGGCGTGTGTTCCTCGTGCTCTTTGACGATGCCGAGGGCGGGGCCGAGCGGATGTGTGTTGGTTGCGGCGTCCACGCGTTCATCGCGGATAGCGAGGAGTTTTGGGAGGAGGCGGATCCTGGCGAGGCCGGCTGCCCGTGCGGAAGCAGGGAGTTCGAGGTGGCCGTCGCGTTCTCGCTTGCCGACGATGGGTTGGTCCGCTGGGTGACGGTTGGGCTGCGGTGTCGGAGGGATGGTGCCGTGGGGGTCTATGCCGACTGGAAGATCGATTACGGACCCACGGACCACCTCCTGACCATGGTCTAGGTCTGTGGAACGACGGTCCGAACAGGCTGCGGTTCGTAGAAGGTTCCGTCACGGAGCATCGCAAAGAGGACGTCGGCCCGGCGCCGGGCGAGACAGAGCAGAGCCTGAGTGTGGTGCTTCCCTTGGGCGATCTTCTTGTCGTAGTAGGCCCGCGATGCCGGGTCGCCTAGGGCCGCGAACGCGGAGAGGAAGAAGGCCCTCTTGAGCTGCTTGTTTCCCCTGCGGGAGGGCTGTTCGCCTCGGATCGACAACCCGGAACTGCGGGTCGCGGGCGCGAGACCGGCGTAGGCGGCGAGGTGGCCGGCGGTCGGGAACGTGCTGCCGTCACCGACCTCGATCAGAATCCGTGCTCCGGTCCTGACGCCGACTCCCGGCATCGACCTCAGGACCTTCGAAAGAGGGTGAGCCTCCAGGATCTCCTCGATCCGCCCGACCAGGAGTTTGCGCTGGTCAAGGACGGCGGTCAGAGATTGGGCCAGGCTCGGGACGATCAGCGCGGCCGCGTCCGTGCCAGGGACGGTGACGGTCTGCTCGTCCAGAGCGGTGAAGATTTCCTCGACCAGCCGTTCGGCCATCCTCGGCGCCTTCGGCCGTAACAGCGTCACCAGGCGGCGCCTGCCAGCTTTGCGAATCTGAGCCGGTGATCCGAACCGTTCCAGCAACGTGAGGACAGCCAGGTGCTGCAACCGCGGCCCCAGCACCCGCTCCAGGGACGGATGGATCTGGGTCAGCAGGCCGTGCAGCCGGTTGGCGAACCGGGTCGCTTCGCCGGCGAGGTCGTCGTCGAAGCCGACGATCATCTCCAGTTCGGCGATCGTCTCGTCCTCGCCGTCGATCGCCCGCAGCGTGTGAGGCATCGCGCGGGCCGCGTCCGCGATGATGAACGCGTCCTTCGCGTCCGTCTTGGCCTCGCCCGGGTAGAGGTCGGCGATCCGCCGCATCGTCAGCCCGGGAAGGTAGGCGACCGGGCAGCCCATGTCCCTCGCGACGGCCAGCGGCAGAGCCCCGATCGAGGCAGGCTGGTCGACCACGACCAGCACCGTTCCGTGCTTGGCCTGCAGCTTGGCGAACAGCTCGCGGAGCTTGGGTTCGGTGTTGGGCAGGCGCTTGTCGAATGCCTTCTTTCCGGCCGGGGTGACGGCGGTGGCGTGGTGTTCGCCCTTGCCGTCCAGGCCGAGGAAGACGTCGATGCCGCCGGTGTCGATCACGTGCAAGCCCCTCCGCTCACGCTTTCGTCCGGCCTTGCCACGGCACCGAGCTGCCACATCCACGTTACGGAGAGCTCTTCCGGCCTGGGTGAAGCCGGTGCTCAAGCCCCTCATCAGCGGTCCGTCGATGCCTCCGGGCCCGGTGACACCACCCCCCGGATCATCAACAACAAGGGGGGGAAGTCATGCCGGACCCGAAGGCCGGTAGCCCCATTGCGGAGCCACGAAAAAGGTAACGGGGGGGCAAACGGCACGCGCAGCCCGCCGGACACCCAGGCAGGAGAATCGCGACGACTTCACCGCGGTCACAGACCGGATGAGCGGTGAGATCACGGGGCAGGGCCACCGCATCACTCAGCCAGAGACAACGACCGGCGTTCAGAACCGGTGTCTTGAGGGGGCTGGCGTCGCCATCGCCTGTCTCATCGGCCGGGTGCGCGAGCTTCGCGGCTACATCCGCGCCGTCGGCATGGAACCGCCGACGGCTGAGCCGACCCCGGAGAAGGCGCGCGAGTTCATCCACCGCGATGTGTGAGAGAACTGGAGTGCGAGCAGCCCCCACCCCTCACGGGTGGGGGCTTTTGCTGTGCCTGGGGTCAGGTGGGCGGCTGTCCACTGCCCGTGAAGGCGACCTCGCCCCGCTTCCTACTGGGCCCGTCGCTGGCTCTGATGAACCCCTCCTTGCCATCCGGCATGCGCAGGACGGCCGCGCGAGCGTTCAGCAGCTCCCGCTCGAGCCCGGGATCGTCGGCCGTGAGGGAGCCGAACCACGTCTTCGGGGTGCCGTCGTCGAAGATGGAAACCCGGGCATGGACTGCCCGTTCGGTCCCGTCGATCACCAGTACCGCGTCGCTCTCGAGTTGTCTCGGCATGCCGCCAGTGTGCACCCGAAGATCGGGGGCAGGCGTCAGCCGCGATAACCGCCACGTCTCAACGGACGCCAGTAGCATCATCCCCTCGCCGAGGGGGTGCTTGATGTTGCTCGCCCGATCACTTCTGACCACTACCGTTCAAACAGTTCCGATTGCAGCACTCACGACCGTGGTGTTGGGCACCTGGCTGGCCCCGTGGATCGCCCGCCGTCAGGTTTCGGCGGACGCTCGTCGAACTAGTCGGCGAGTGGCGAGTCCACCTAGTGCCGCATCAGGCAACGTGGGTGCCGTCGAGGGTGAACGTGGTTCACGGTCGGGTCTTTGTGTCTGCCGCCGCGTTCGGCCCACTGCCCGCCCGGGTGGGGTTGCAGGTTCAGCGGGCCGAACTCGTCCAGGCAGAACACCACCTCCGGCTCGCCGTCCTCGGGTATGACCTCGCCGTCGGCGATCGCACAGAGGTGTTCGACGCGGGCCTTCTTGGCGGCGTAGTCCGGATCGTGAGAGGTCTTCCAGGTCTTATGCGTGGGAACGAGACGCCCTCCTCACGGAGCAGGACCCGCAGGCCCTCGCGGCTGATGCAGGTCGAGAACGGCAGGCCGTGCTCGACCGGCTTGGACTTGGCGTTCTTCTTGATTTCCGGGCGCTCGGGCAGGGTGAAGGTCCTCGGCCGCCCGCCCGCGTACTTCGGAAGAGGGAGTCGAAGCCCGTCAGCGTTGAAGTTGTGGATTACATCCCGGACCCGGTCCGCGCTGGTGAACGTCACCTCGGCAATCTGCGCCCGGCGCCAGGTCACCACCGACTTTGTGCCCCTACGGATGATCCGCAGCAGCAGCAGCCGCCTGCCCTCGTCGTCGTCGATCTCACGGAGCCGCACTCGCTCTGCCACCGGCACAGCTTGCCGGACGCGCGCGCCGGCGTGGAATCCGGACGGTGCGTCACCTCGCCACAGCACAAGGGCCGCTGATGCGGCGCTACCCGAGATTCAAAACCTCATCATCCGCGTGCGTACCGAACTCGGCGACGCGCACCTCCGCGATGCGCTCGTACCGGCTGATCCGGTCGGTCCACTCCGCGTCCACGCCGAACGCCACCTGCGCGAAGCCCACCCGCCCGACGGCCTCGGCCAGGCCCGGATCGCCAGGGGCCAGCAGCCGCACCGGCGCGTCAAGCGCCACGGTGTGCGGCGGCACGAAGTACTCGTCCGGCAAAACGGTACGCGCATGGACGAGCGCGCCGACAGCGACAACCGAGCCGGCCCCCAACCGTGCGCCTTGGAGGACCGTTGCCGAGGTCGCCACATAGACGCACCTGCCGACCTCGCAGCCCAGCAGCGTGGCATGCGGCCCCACGAAGACGTGGTCGCCGACAAGCACCGGCTGATCGCCGGCGACCGCAGACCCGCGCAACACCGCGTTCTCGCAGATCACCGCCGCCTCCCCGACCTCGATCCGAGACCCCTCGGCATCGAGGACCGCACCGTACATCACCCGCGCCCTTGGCCCCACGCGCACATCACCGACGAGCGTGGCCGTCGGGGCGACGTAGGCGGTGGGATGGACCTGCGGTTCATGCCCGCGATGCCGGATGCGGATTCCCTGCGCTTCAGTGATCATGAGCGGATTCTCTGCCGACCGATCGCGAGCATGCTGGCGGATTTCCGACGTCGCGTTCGCCGAGACATGCGCCATCCGCGATCTGAGGCACTACAGGGCGAACGTTGGCTGCTACGGCACTGGCTGAAGAGGTCGGGCCGAGCCTCGACCGTGAGCATGACGATGCCACTTACGGAGACTTCTACAGTCAGGAGGCTGTGGTCCTGGCGTACCAGAAGGCAGCTCTGGAGGGATCTCTCCCGATATTGAGGTCTCAGAGTCCCGGATCAACGGGCATCTCGGCGTCATGGAGCAGTCGCAGCTCCCTCACGAGGATCATCCACGCGCCCTGGCCGCCAGGCGATGGCCGTGGAGTCGCCCGGGACGATGTCGTCCGGGTCCGGGACATCGATGCGCCGGAGGAATTCGATGAGGTCTCGGTCGGAGTAGGCGACGCCGAGGACGGTGTCGACGCCGAGGATCCGGATCACGACCCGTCGGCCTCCCGACGGGGAGATTCGGTGCACGAGGATCGGCGCATGGTCCATGGCTCCAGCCTGCGACGTCACGGCCGGTCGGGCATCCCGGGGTCAGTCGCCCCAGGCGTCGGGGCCGCCACCCTGCCAGCGAATCGGCGGCCAGCCCGCCGCGGTCTCCAGGCCGGCGGCTCGGAACATGTCGACGACTCCCGCGAAGGAATGCGCCACGCCGAGTGGCCGATCCTCGCCATGAACGTGCGCCGTCACCGCGCGGCCGCCGTCCCGGTCGGCAGGGTGGACGACGATGTGCGTGCGGTCGGGCATACGTCCAGCGTGCGCGGCTCAGGGCAATTCAGCACGCCGAGGGCCACGTCGGGCGACAGAAGGGACAGGCGGGGACTCCATCGACGGCAAACGCACGCCGCGCGGCATCCCTAAGATCGGATGGTGGGGTGGGAGGTGGAGCGCTGTAGTCAGACTGCCGGCGCGGGTAGCGAGAGCGAATCGCCCCATAGTCAAAGCGCACACAGACACAGAAAAGCCCAGGTTCAGATTGCTCCGGCCTGGGCTTTCGACAGGTAAGTACCTGGTCATTCCTTGCAGGGGTGGCAGGGCTCGAACCTACGACAACCGGTTTTGGAGACCGGTGCTCTACCAACTGAGCTACACCCCTTCGGTGAGACCAACCATGCCATGGCGTACTCCGAAGATCCACTGAATTCGGTGGTCAACCGCGAGGAATTTCGGTCCGGGTCCGCGCGCCGCCGGACCCGAGCCAGTCGATGAGCGGGCCGTCCTCGCTGGTCAGGGCGATGTCGAGCGGAGTCAGGCCGCCGTGGCCGATCCAGTTGATGTCCGCTCCTTGAGACAACAGGTATTGCGCCGTGGACAGTTGACCCCCGTGGCACGCCCCCCAGAAGGCGCTGGTGATCTCATCCGGATCCGCACCCGCCGCGACGGACTCCTCGACCGCGGCGAGCAGTCCGAGGGTGGCCGCGTCCTGGAGGGTGGGGCGGGCTCCGAGTTCGAGGAGTCTGCGCGCCGCCCTCCACTGCCCGAAGCCGGTCGCGTCGGCCAGGGGGGCGCCGCCTCCCAGGATCGAACCCGGGGCTTCGATGTCGGCCCCGGCTTCGACCAGGGCGTCGATCGCGGTGACGTCGTCGTTGCTCGCGGCCCAGTGCAGCGGCGTTTCCCGGTGCGAGCCGACGAAGCGGGCCCCCGGGTCGGCTCCGGCGGCGACGAGGGTACGGATCACCTCCGCGGTCCGCGGGTAGTGGCCGGGCCAGTCCACGGCGAGGTGCAGCAGGCTCCGCTCGCCCGCCGCCTCGCCCCGCTTCACGATCCGGCTCCCCGCCAGCCCGGGGTGCGCGGCCAGTAGCCGCCGGAGTCCGTCCAGGTCGCCGCCCCGGATCGCGGCCGTGACGGCTACGGCGAGCGGGTCCTCCGATGCGAGAGCGAGCATGCCGCCCAGCCTACGAGCCCGCGGCAACCCTGGAGCCCCCGGTCGACGCGGGGCGCGCGCCCCCCCTCTACGGAGGATCGAGGACAGGGTGAAGAGCGGTGCGGTGGCATCAGGTTCCCCCCGGCGCGGAGCAGCCCGGTCGGGCCCCGCCGGACGACGCCGCACCCGCGCGTGCTCGTCGCCCGCGCGTGCTCGTCGCCCTCGCGCGCTCGTCGCCCTCGCGGTGCTGACGGCCGCCCTGCCCCTCGGCCCCACCCCTGAGTTCCGGTGCCGGTCCAGGCCCGGACAGCTCCGGCGAGACCGTCTCCCTCACCGGAACCGCCCCGGCGAGCGCCTCGACGTGACCCTCACCCGGGTGGCCGACCCGACGGGCCCCCACGCCCGACAACGCGGACCGGCTGGTTTCCGTAGAGCTGCGCCTGGAGAACGGGCGCGCCGGACGCCCCGGACACCCTCCCGTCCGCACCGACTTGCCCCACCCCCTTGACCCGCTGTGGTCCAGACCAATAGTTTCCGCATGCACAGCGCACGCGCCCCGGCACCACTCACCGCATCCGCAAAGGAAGCCCATGCGCCGCAGCATGCTCGGCAGGCTGGCAGTCGCCGCCTGCTCCCTCTCCCTGCTGACCGCCTTCGCCCCCGCCCACGACGGCTCCGGCCACGAAGACTCCGGGCACGGCCGCTCGTACAAGAAGGTCGGCTACTTCACCCAATGGGGCGTCTACGGACGGGACTTCCAGGTCCAGGACCTGGAGAAGAACGGCAGCGCGAGCAAGCTCACGCACATCAACTACGCCTTCGGCAACATCAGCGCGGACGGCAAGTGCTTCACCGGAAACATCCCCGGTGAGGCCGACGCCTGGGCCGACTACGTCCGTCCGCTGGACGCCGAGAACTCGGTGGACGGCGTCGCCGACGACTGGGTCCAGCCGCTCGCCGGCAACTTCAACCAGCTCCGCGAGCTCAAGGCCAAGCACCCCGGCCTCAAGGTCCTGCTCTCCCTGGGCGGTTGGAGCTGGTCCACGCACTTCTCGGACGCCGCGCTCACCCCGGCCTCGCGCAAGGCCCTCGTGTCCTCCTGCATCGACCTGTACATCAAGGGCAACCTCCCGCAGGACGGCAGCCGCGGCGGCGCGGGTTCGGCCGCCGGGATCTTCGACGGGTTCGACATCGACTGGGAGTGGCCCGGCTCGTCGGGCGACACCGACACCACCTACCGCCCCGAGGACAAGAAGAACTTCACCGCGCTGGTGAGCGAGTTCCGCACGCAGCTCGACGACTACGCCCGCAGCCAGAAGCGGAAGGCGAAGTACGAGCTGTCCGCCTTCGTCCCGACCGCCCCCGCCAAGATCGACGCGGGCTTCGACGTCCGCCGGATCATGCGCGACCTCGACTTCGTGACCCTCCAGGGCTACGACTTCCACGTCTCCGGCGAGGCGACCACCGCCCAGCAGTCCGCGCTGTACGCGAGGAACGACTTCAGCGTCGACGGCACCGTGGACGCCTGGGAGCGGCGCGGCGCACCCGCGCACAAGCTCGTGATGGGCATGCCGTTCTACGGGCAGGGCTGGACCGGCGTCAGCGGCGGCGGGGACGGCATGGGGCAGCCCGCGACGGGTCCGGCTCCCGCCACCTGGGCATCCGGGTACGCGGACTACAAGGAGCTCAAGCAGCTTGCGGCGTCCGGCACTTACAAGCTCCACCGGGACCGCCGCAACGGCAGTGCCTGGCTGTTCGACGGCACCACCCTGTGGACGTACGACGACCCGCAGGTGCTGCGCACCAAGACCCGCTACATCCGTGAAGAGGGCCTCGGCGGCGCGATGTTCTGGTCGCTGGACGCGGACACCGCCGACGGTGAGCTGATGACCGCGGTCGACGAGGGACTGCGCGGCCGCTGACGGCCCCGCCCCTGAACAGCGCCGCCGGGCCGTGGAAAACGACCCGTCCCGGCGGCGCCCCACCCCTTACGCTCCCCGCATGAAGACGCAGACGGTACGAGCGGTCAACGCACTCACCTCGCGCTGGGCCGGCCGGGCCGTGACGGGCGACGAGGGCACGGTCCTCACCGCCGCCGGGGTCTGGCCGCTGCTGGCCCTGCTCGCCGACGGCGCGGCGGGACCTGCCCGCAGCGAGCTGGAACAGGCCCTCGGCATACCCGCCGACACGGCGGTCGACGCCGCCCGGGAGTTCCTCACCGCCCTGGACGGCGTACGGGGCCTGCGCGCCGCCACCGGTTTCTGGGCCGCGCGGGACCTCCTCCTGGAGGAGGCGTGGTCGGCCCGGCTCCCCGCCGGGACCCGGGGCACCCTCACCGGCGACGGGGACACCGACCGCAAGGCCCTGGACGCCTGGGCCGCCGACCGCACCGATGGACTCGTCGAGCAGATGCCGGTCCCCGTCGACGAGGAGACGCGCTTCGTGCTCGCCTCCGCACTCATGCTGCGCATGCGGTGGATCCAGCCCTTCCACGCCTGGACGACCGAGATCGGCGAAGGCCCCTGGGCGAGGCAGGAGGTGCAGGCCCTGAGCCGCAGTACGACCCTCCTCGACCGGGTCCGCGTGGCCCGGGCGCCGGGCGGTCCGGTGACCCTGCTGGAGGTGGTGGGCGACGGCGGGGTCGACGTCCACCTCGTCCTGGGCGAGCCGCAGGCCCCGCCGGGCCGGACCCTCCAGGCGGGCATCGCGGCCGTCACCAGGGAGATCCCTTCCACGGGCGCGAGCCTGCTGCCCGAGGGAAACCCGGGGCCGGGGCTGCGCATCGGGAGCGTCCTCTCGGAACGCCGCGAACACCGGCTGCACATCAGCACGGTGGCCTTCGAGGTGAAGGGCGACCACGATCTCCTCGACCCGGCCTGGCTGTTCGGCTTGCAGAGCGCCTCCGACACCCGGACCGGCCACTTCCCGGGCATCAGCGGCGAGCCGTTGGCCGTCGGCGTCGCCCGGCAGTCGGCAGTGGCGCGCTTCCACTCCGAGGGGTTCGAAGCGGCCGCCGTGACGGCGATCGGGCTTGCCGCCGGCTGCGCGATGCCCCGGCTGAGGTACCGCGTCCGACAGGCCCAAGTGGCCTTCCACCGCCCCTTCGGCTTCCTCGCCGTCCACCGGACCTCGCGCCTGGTGCTCGCCGCGGGCTGGGTGGCGGAGCCCCTCCCGTACGAGGTGAAGGACCATGCGGCGGAGGAAGCGGAGGCCTGGGCGAAGCTGGATGCCGAAGAATGGGATTGAGCCGGTCCCGCTCCGCCGGGCCGGTGCCCGTACGCTCCGCTCCATGGACAACTCGACGGTGGAGGCGGTCAACCGCCTGACGGCACGGTGGGCGGCACGGCGGTCGGCGCAGTCCGCGGACACGGGCGACGGCGACGGCGACGGCGACGGCACGGTGTTCACCGCGGCCGGGCTCTGGCCGCTGCTGGCCCTGCTCGCGGACGGCGCCGACGGGCCGGCCCGCACCGAGCTGGCCGAAGCCCTCGGCATACCCGCCGACTCGGCGGCCGAAGCCGCCCGGGAGCTGCTGACCGCGCTGGACGGCGTACGGGGCGTGCGGGCCGCCACCGGCCTGTGGGCGCGGCGGGACCTCCCGCTGGAGGCGGCTTGGTCCGCCCGGCTCCCCGCCGGGACCCGGGCCACCCTCACCGGCGACGAGGACACCGACCGCAAGGCCCTGGACGCCTGGGCGGCCGAACGCACCGGCGGCCTCGTCGAGAAGATGCCGGTCGAGGTGGGCCCGCACGTCGAGTTGGTCCTCGCCTCCGCGCTCGCGCTGCAACTGACCTGGGAGCAACCCTTCTTGGAGCGGCCCGTGCGGCCGTCACACGGCCCGTGGGGCGGGCGCTCCCTGCGTGGGCTGGCCGTCACCCACGCCTTCCCCGAGCGGATCCGGGTGGCCCGGGGGCCCTCGGGCCCGGTGACCCTGCTCCGTGTGCCGGGCGCGCCCGGTGCCCGCGGTGCGGACGTGCACCTGCTGCTCGGTGAGCCCGGGGACGTGCCCGGGGACGTCCTGACGACCGGGATCGCCGAGGTCACCGGCGCGCTCGCCTCCTCGACCGCGAGGGAGCTTCCCGACGGCGAAGCGGGTCCCGGGCTGTCGCTGCGCACGGTGGACTCGTCCAGCCCAGAACCCGTGGCCCGGATCGGCACGGTGGCCTTCGGCATCCGCGCCGAGCACGATCTGCTGGAGCACGCCGAGCTGTTCGGGCTCGCCTCCGCGGCCGCCCGCCCCGGTCACTTCCCCGGCATCTCCTCCGTCCCGCTCGCGGTCCGCTCCGCCCGCCAGTCGGCCGTGGCCCGCTTCCACGCGGAGGGGTTCGAGGCCGCGGCCGTCACCGCCGTCGGCATGTTCCGCGGGGCCGCGAGGACCCGGTCGTACCGGGTCCGACAGGCCGAGTTCGAGGTGGACCGGCCCTTCGGCTTCCTCGCCGTCGACCGGGATTCCGGTCTCGTGCTGTTCGCGGGCTGGGTCGCCGACCCCGATACCCTCACCTGATGACTTCGGACAAGATCACCGCGACCGACTCCGGCACCTGGCTCCTCGGCGACCTCCCGGTCCGCCGCATCGGGTTCGGCGCGATGCGCCTCACGCACCTCGCCGACGGCTCCCCCAGCGACCGCGACCGCGTGACCGGGGTGCTGAGGCGGGCCGTCGAACTGGGCGTCAACCACATCGACACGGCAGCCTTCTACTTCTCCGCGACCCGCTCCGCCAACGAGCTCATCAACCGGGCCCTCGCCCCGTACGCCGACGAGCTGGTCATCACCACCAAGGTCGGGCCGGCCCGCGATGCCGCCGGCGAGTGGTGGTGGGCCACGCCCGAGCAGTTGCGCGGACAGGTCGAGGAGAACCTGCGCCAGCTCGGGCGCGACCACCTGGACGTCGTCAACCTGCGCGTGCAGCGCCAGGCGACGACCGGTTCGATCGCCGAGCACTTCGGGGCGCTCGCCGAGCTGCGCACGGCCGGGCTGATCCGGCACCTGGGCGTGTCCAACGCGCGGCCGGACCACCTCGCCGAGGCGCAGGCCATCGCTCCCGTGGTCTGCGTGCAGAACGCGTACGGGATCGGTTCGCCCGGCGAGGAGCACGCGTTCCTCGACGCGTGCGGCGAGCAGGGCATCGCCTTCGTTCCCTTCTTCGCGATCGCGGGCACGGGCAAGGAGGCCGGAGGGGTCACCGAGGAGGGCCCGGCGGTACGCGATCTCGCGCGGGCCCACGGCGTGTCCCCGGCCCAGCTCCGCCTGGCGTGGACCCTGAGCCGGGGCGCGCACGTCCTCGCCATCCCGGGCACCGGGAACCCGGAGCACCTGGACGAGAACGTCGCCGCCGGCGCGCTGCGGCTGTCGGCCGGGGAGACGGCCCTGCTCGCAGCCGGGTAGCCCCCGGTGCGCCGGCACTCCTGGACTCCTGGACTCCTGGACTCCTGGACTCCGATCATGTCGTCTCCCGTCCTGCGCCGAGGAGGTGTTCGCGGTGCGCGGCCGCCAGGGCGGCCGTCTCGGTGAAATCGGGGATGCGTCCGGTGCCGCCCCGGCCGGACACGGAGAGGGAGGCGGCCGCCATCGCGTGGGCGACGGCGTCCGCGAGGGTGTCGCCCAGCGCGAGCCGGGCGGTGGCGGTGCCGGTGAAGCAGTCCCCGGCGCCGGTCGCGTCGACCGGGTCGGGGTTGACCGGGACGGGCAGGTACGCCGCCCCCGTGCCGTCGTCCAGCAGCAGCCGGTCGGCGCCCGCGGTGACCGCGACGGTGCGGGCGCCCAGGGCCCGGTAGCGTGCGGCGGCCTCGGCCGGGTCGTCGGTGTCGACCATGGCCAGCGCGTCGGCCGGGCAGGAGGTCTTCAGCAGCCCGGCCAGCGGGGCGATGCGGGCCAGGAGGGTACGTGCCTCACCTCGACTGGTGAGGCGGGAGCGGAAGTTGGGGTCGTAGGAGAGGTGTCCGCCGGCTTCGTGCACGGTCCGGGCGGCGAGCAGGACGGCTTCGCGGCTGCTCGGCGACAGGGCGCCGGCGATACCGCTGGTGATGAGGGCCTTGGCGCCCGTCAGCAACTCCCGCCAGGACTCGACGTGTTCCACGGAGAGGGTGGAGCCGGCGCTGCCGGTGCGCCAGTACACGAACTCGCGGTCGCCCTTGGTGTCGGCGCAGAGCAGATAGGCGCCGTTCGGGCGCGGGGAGCGGCGTACGTGGGAGACGTCCACGCCGAGTTCGGCGGCGCGGGCCAGCAGCGGGACGCTCAGCTCGTCCTCGCCGACGACGGCGAGCAGGGCGGTGCGGGCTCCGGCGGCGACGGCCGCGGCCGCGGCGTTGAGGGCGTCCCCGGAGAAGGAGACGCGGGCGGGGGTGCCGTCGGCTGCGTCCCGCAGGGCCGTCTCGGCGTGGATCTCGACGAGGACCTCGCCGAGGACGAGGACGTCGTATCCCCGCGCCCCGGCCGCGCTCCCGGACCCGGCGGTGCTCCCGCCCGTGTGCCCGGCCCCGCTCACGACCGGCGCTCCGTGCCCGCGCAGTCGCCGCAGCAGGGCTGGGCGAGGTCGGCGAAGACGGCGGCCAGTTCACCCGGGGCGGCGGGCAGGCCGCTGCCTATCCCGACGGCGGCGGCCCCGGCGGCGAGCCAGTCGCGGACCTGGCCCGGCGCGATCCCGCCGGTCGGGATGATCAGGGCGTCGGGGAGCACGGCCTTGAGGGAGCGGATGAACTGCGGGCCGCCCACGTGGGCCGGGAACACCTTCGCCGCACCGGCCGACCGGACGGCCGAGGCGATCTCCCCCGGGGTGAAGCCACCCTCGATGAAGACGGCCCCTCGCTCCTCGGCGACCTCGCGGACCTCGGGGGCCGGGTAGGGCGAGATGAGGAAGGCGGCGCCCGCGTCGAGCGCGGTCCGCGCGGCCACCGCGGTGGTGACGGTGCCGACTCCGATGAGGGCGGGCCGCCCCTGCGCGTCGGCAAGCGGGACGGTGCGGGCCACGGCCTCGGCCCAGCCGGGGGTGGAGGTGGTGAGTTCGACGGCGCGGCAGCCGGCGGCGAGCAGGGCGATGGTGTGGCGGACGGCCTCGTCCGCGTCGGCGTTGCGCAGGACCGGCAGCAGTCGCTGCGCGGTGATGGCCGCATACGGGTGACAGGACAAGAGACCCTCCATTTGTTCCACGTAATGGAACTTAGTATCGTGTAACGGAACACCTAATGCAGACCATACCCATCTCTGGAGATCCCTTGTCCACGGACGAAAGGCCCGAGAACGCAGAGGCCGCAAGCACGTCCCGCGGCGGCCGGACTTCCGCCGCGGGTACGGCGCTGGAGAAGTCGATGCGGATCCTGGAGGCCGTGGCCGCGCCCGGCGGCCCGCACCGGCTCACCGATGTCATGGCGGCGGCGGCCGTGCCGAAGTCGAGCACCTTCCGCATCCTGGCCTCGCTGATCGAGCAGGGCTTCGTACGCTCCGAGGGCGAGAGCCGCTACGGCGTCGGCCCCCGGCTGCGCGGGCTGTCCGCCCTGGTCACCGGAGGGGAACCGGCCAGCATCGAGCGGATCCTGCGGGAACTGCAGGAGGCCACCGGGCAGGCGGTCCATCTCGCCCTGCACAGCGGGGAGACCATCACCTACATCCGGAAGCTGGAGAGCGAGCAGCCCTTCCAGACCGCCTCGCGGGTCGGCATGCGGATGCCGCTGCACACGACCGCGATCGGCAAGAGCATCCTGGCCCACCTGCCCGGTGCCGAGGCCCGCGAGCTGATGGCCTCGTCCGGGCTGCCGCGCCGCACCCCGAACACGCTCACGACGCCGCAGGTCCTGGAGGCGGAGCTGGAAGCCGTGCGGGAGCGGGGGTTCGCCCTGGACGACGAGGAGAACGAGGCGACCATCCGCTGCATCGGCGCCGCGATCCTCGACACCGGGGGCCGTCCGATCGGCGGCGTCAGCGTCACCACCGTCACGTTCCTGGTCTCCCGCACGGAGATCGAGGCCTACGCACCCGCCCTGCTCGCGGCCACCCGGGCCCTGGCCCCGCTGCTGTAGGCCACCCGCGGGCGGCGGTCCGGGCCCGGCTTGCCGCCGGGGCCCGACCTGGCGTCGGGGTCCGGCCTGGCGTCAGGGCCCGACCTGCCGCCGGGGTCCGGTCCGCCGCCGGGGTCCGGTCCGCCGTCGAGGCACAGCCCGCGCTCGGGCCCTAGTCCGCAGACGGAGCCCGGGCGGCGGTCCGGGTGAGCAGTTCCCGGGCCGTCCGCAGGTGCCGGTGGCCCGGTTCCAGGACGGACTCGGCCCGCGCCAGGGCGCCGGTCAGCACCGCGGCCGCCTCGGGGCCCCGGTCCCGGGCGAGCAGGGCGCGGGCCCATTCCAGGCGGGAGTAGAACACGTGCGGATGGTCCTCGCCGAGCACCCGGGTCCGGTCGGCGGTGAGCTCCGCCCAGGCTTCGGCCGCCTCGGCGGTGCGCCCGGCGCGGGCCGCGAGCGCCGCCAGGCTTCCCCGGACGGCGAGCGTGTGCGGATCGTCGGGCCCGATCCCCTCGGCGGCTTCGGCCTCGGCCAGCAGCCGCCCCAACTCGGCCTCCGCATCGGCTGCTTCGCCCGGCCGGAACCAGATCAGGCTGCGCCGTGTCGCCAGCACCTGCGGATGACCTGCGCCGTGGACCCGTAAGCGGTCGGCCAGCAGCCCTTCCAACTGGCCGGCGGCCGCGCGGGGATCGCCGCCTTCTCCGGTGGAGTAGGCCAGCTGGTGACGGGCCGCCAGGGTGTCCGGGTGATCGGGCCCCAGCACCGCCCGGGCGTCCACGAGCAGCTCCGCGAACTGGGCCGCGGCGGCCAGGTGGTTCCCTGACTCCCCTACGAAGAAAGCCAGTTGATGTCTCGCTGCCAAGGTGTCGGGGTGCCTTGGCCCGAGCCGGCCGGCGCGCCTGTGGGCGATCCCGGCGAGATCGGCGGCGGCCCGGCGCGGCTTTCCGGAGTCCCCGATGGCGATGGCCAGCGGCAGTTCGGCGCCGGGGACCCCGCCGCGCGAGGCGAGGCCGAGGGCCTCGACGGCCCGCGCGAGGCGGCCCTCCTGATGGGCGACGAGCCCCATGTCGTAGGCGTCGGCGGGCTCCACCAGGGGCAGCAGCCCGCGCCACAGGTGGTCCGGCACGGGACCGTTGCCCGGCGCGTTCAACAGGTAGTCGAACGCGGTGAATCCGGCACCGAAGTTGCCGATGAGCAGCCCGCTCGTGGCGTAGGCGGCGGCGCAGGCCCAGTCCATCGCCTCCGCGAACGGCTCGGGCTGGAGGTCCCCGCCGCCCCGGGCCGCCAGATAGGGGGCGTGTAGCTCGCGCAGCCACGCGCGGCTCACGGGGCGGCGCAGTCCGGCCCGGCGGCAGTCCACCGCCGCCGCGACCACGGCGGCGCCGCGCGGATTGGCGCCCGGGGCCCAGGCGTTCTCCCAGGCCGCCAGGAGTTCCGGACCGGCCGCCAGCACCTCGGCGACCCCGAATCGCTCGCCCGCGCGCAGCGCGGCCCCGATGCGCGGATCGCCCCGGTGGGCGGCGGCCCGGCCTCGCTCCGCCCTGGACCAGTGCCGGGGCAGCCTGACGACCACCGCCCGGTGGAGCAGGTCGCGCTGGGCCCGCCATGCGTCCCGGTCGGAGCCGGTGAGCCGGCTCTCCTCACGGGCGTCGTAGCGCCGGTGCTCCTGGACCCGCATCGTCGCGATGACCACCGCCGTGCGCAGGGAGGCCAGTTGGGCGGCGTTCAGGCCGCCCCCGCCGAGGTAGTCCTCCAGGTCGTCCAGCCACAGCACGGCGCGGCGCCGCCGCCCGGCGATCCGCACCGCTTCGGGCAGTGCGGCGCGCGAGAGCGGGCGGACGAAGGCGTGCCGCGGGTAGCGGCTGCGGGCCACCTCGTAGGCGAGCCGGGTCTTGCCCGCCGTGGACTCTCCCACCACGAGGACGAAACGGGTCTGGTCCAGGGCTGCACGCAGGGCCGGTTCGGCGTCGCGCCGGATGTACGCGGGCGGGGCCGCCGGGGCCTCGGCCGGGTGGGCTCCGGCCAGTTCGGGGCGGTCCACGTGGCGCAGCAGCGGGACCCGGCCCGCCGCGGTACGGAGCACCTCGCCGGCGGCCCGGGGATCGGCGCTCTCCCCGGGGGGCCGCATCCGCTCCGCGGCGAGTCCGGACAGCGTGGTGACGGCCGCGCCGATCCCGGCGGCCCAGGGCCCCGAGGTCCACACCGCCGCCAACGCCACCGCACCTGCTCCGAGCCCTACCGAACCGAGGTATCCCGCCCAGCCCCGCGCCCGGCCGGATCCCCTCAAGAGCAACGCCGACATGCCGCCCCCAACACGTCCCGTGGGAGCCCCATTGTCACCCCGGGCCCGGGCGGGGGAACCCCAACGGAGCCACTGCGGAGCGATGTTCGTCAGTAAGTTGAGGAAGTGACGAAATTCAATAAGTCCCGAGGTTCAGTAAGTGACGAGGTTCAGTAAGTGACGAGGCTCAGTAAGTGACGAAGATGCGGCGGGCCGGGCCGTCCACCCGGATCCGGCCCCCGACAGGGATCACGATCTGCGGGTCGGTGTGCCCGAGGTCCACGTCGAAGACGGCCATGGCGTCGGGGGCGTACTCGCCGAGGGCCCGCAGGACCGCCTCGCGCTGCTCGCGACGGTAGCGCTCCCGCTCCTCCGCGTCGAAGCGCTGCTCGAAGGACCAGCTCTTCGCCCGGCCCATCAGGAGGGCGGGGAACTGCCGCAGCAGTCCGCGTTCCCCCATGTTGCGCAGGATCCAGTAGACGTCCCGGGCGCTCGGCATGTCCTCCGAGGTCTCCAGGAAGAGCACCCCGCCGGCGTACTCCTCGACGGGCCGGACCGCGCGGTCGGCCATCAGCAGCCAGGAGAGGATCTCCAGGTTCCCGCCCCAGCCGTCGCCCTCGACCACCCGGTCTGCGTTGTGCCAGGTCCAGCCGTCGGCCGGCTCCAGTTCCGGTTCGGCGTCGAAGGTGCGCGGGTCGTCCCAGGGACCGTTGACGTCCCCGCTGGCGCCGGCGGCGGTCAGCTCGTACTCGCCCGAGGTGAACAGCGCCGCCCGCAGGGACTCGGCCGTGAGCGGGTTCATGGCGCCGGGCCGTCCGAGCTCGACCATCACCGAGCCCCCGTGGTAGGCGACCAGTCCGAGGTGCCTCAGGTGCAGGAGCAGGTTGGTGTTGTCGCTGTAGCCGAAGAACGGCTTGGGGTTGGCGCGCAGGAGATCGGCGTCGAGGTGCGGGAGCAGCGTGATCTGATCGTCGCCGCCGATGCTGGCGATCACCACCTTGATCTCGGGGTCGGCGAAGGCGGTGTGGAGGTCGGCGGCCCGCTCCTGCGGCGTCGCGCCCATCTTCCGGGTGGTCGGGTATTCCACCGGTTCCAGCCCGAACTCCTCCCGGAGCCTGCGCAGCCCCAGCTCGTAGGGCTGCGGGAAGAGCGCGGGCAGACCGGCCGAAGGGGAGAGCACCGCGACGCGGTCTCCGGGGCGGGGCTTGGCGGGGTAGCGGGGATCCGTCATCCGATGATCCTAGGAGCGGGCCCGCCCGCCACCGAAGCGGTTTTCCGGGGTCCCTCGCTCCTCTCGGCGCAGGCGGCGGTGTGATCGAATCGGCGGCATGACCACCGAGTTGATACCCGTCGCCGGCGGAGGCCGCATCTGGGCCGAGTGGGCGGGGGACGGCCCTCCGCTCGTCCTGCTCCACGGATCGGTCCACGACAGCCGCCTGTGGGACCACGTCTTCGCCACCCTGGCACGGCACCACACCGTGGTGCGTTACGACGCCAGGGGTCATGGCCGCTCGACGCCTCCGACCGAGCCCTTTCGTTACGAGGACGACCTGCTGGCGGTTCTGGACCGATTCGGCATCCGGACCGCGGGGCTCGTCGGCTTGAGCATGGGAGGCGAGGTCGCGCTCGACTTCGCCCTGGAACACCCCGACCGGGTCCGGTCGCTGACCCTGATCGCATCCTCCGTCGGTGGCCACGAGTGGCCCCGAAGTCCTGAGATGGATGCGTACGCCGCGGCGCACCGCGGATCGGTCGGCAGCCGCATCGCCGAGCTGGAGCTCACGCTCTGGGCGAGCCTGGGCGACCGGGCCCCGGGATTCGAGGTCATCGAGCCCATGGTGCGCGAGAACGCCGAAGCCGGAGCCGCCGCGGAGAAGGGGCACGCCCTCGACCCGGCCGAGGGCGCGGTCGACCGTCTGGACCGGATCGGGGTTCCGACGGTGGTCGTCGTCGGCGATCACGACCACCCCGAGATCGGCGTCATCGCCGACCGTCTCGCCGCCGGCATCCCCGGCGCGCGGCTGGAGGTGGTCGCCGGCGCCGATCACTACCTGCCACTGCGGGCTCCCGGGCGACTTCTCGCACTCCTCCTTGGTTCCGTCGGCTCGCCGAGCCCCGCCGGGTGGTCCGCCGGGCGATCCGCCGGGCGATCGGCGCCGCCCGATTCCCGCCCGCCCACCCGGGCCGGATTCCTCAACCTTCCCTATCAGCCTGCATTCGCACCTCTTAGGGTAGGATCCGGAATCATGAGTGACGAAGGACGCGAGCTGTACTCGGTCGGCGAGGTGGCCGAGCTGCTCGGGCTGCACGTGCGCACCGTCCGGAACTACGTGCGCGACGGCCGGCTCAAAGCCGTCCGAATCGGCAAGCAGTACCGGATCAGCCGGACGGACTTCGAGGCCCTCACGAGCCTCCCCGCCCCGGCCGCCGAGGATCCGTCCACCGCCGGGGAAGCACCGCGGCGGCATCTGGAGGTATCGAGCATCGTGCAGATCGATGCGATCGGTCCCGACGCGGCGAGCCGGCTCGCCAACCTCGTCACGGCGAGCGCGCAGTCGCCGAGGGCCGCTCCGGCCATGCTGCGCGTCCAAACGGTTTACGACAAGGAGCGGGCCCGCATGAAGATCGTGATCCTCGGCGACGCCGCCACCACGGCCGATCTGCTGCACCTGGTCGACGGAGTGCTCGGGCCGGGCAACGACATGGGGAACGACCTGGACCCCGTCACCGGCCACGGTGCCGTCACCGGCCACGACGCGGGGGCGGCGCACCGTGGCTGACCTCCTCGTGGAACACCACGGCGTACCGGTCCTGGTCTGCGCTGCCGACGGCCCGCCCGTCGCCACCGAGCAGGACGCGCTCGACCAGCTGATCGGCGGCGCCTTCTACCGGACCGACATCGTCGCCGTCCCGGTGGAACGCCTGGACGCCGGCTTCTTCGACCTGCGCAGCGGGCTCGCCGGGGCCATCATGCAGAAGTTCGTGAACTACCGGGTCCGCCTGGTGGTCGTGGGCGACCTCGCGCACCACCTGGAGGCGAGTTCGGCCCTGCGCGATCTCGTACGGGAATCCAACGAGGGCCGCCACATCTGGTTCCTGCCCGATCTCGACGCCCTGGCCTCCCGGCTCGCGCCGGCCGGGGAAACGGGGCCGGGCACTGCGGATTCCGCATCCGCGGAACCGTTCGGCGGATAAGCGTTATCCAAGTCCCCCTCGACGGTCTCCCAGGTATTGGGCATCATCGAGCGCCGGTACGGACAGGGACTTTTCTATGAGCACTCAGCACACGGCAGCACTGGTGGCCGCGGCCCGCGCGGGCGATCCCCGTGCCCAGGACGACCTGGTCAGCGCCTATCTGCCGCTGGTCTACAACATCGTCGGTCGGGCCCTGAACGGGTCCGTCGACGTGGACGACGTGGTCCAGGACACGATGCTGCGGGCACTCGACGGGCTGGGCGGCCTGCGCGACGACCACAGCTTCCGGTCCTGGCTGGTCGCGATCGCCATGAACCGGGTACGCGCCCACTGGCAGGCCCGCCGGAGCGCCCCCGGCGAAAGCGGCCTGGAAGCCGCCTGGGAGCTCGCCGACCCGGGCGCCGACTTCGTGGACCTGACCGTCGTACGGCTCCAGCTGGAGGGCCAGCGGCGCGAGACGGCCCGTGCCACGCGCTGGCTCGAGCCCGACGACCGGGCACTGCTCTCCCTGTGGTGGCTGGAGTGCGCCGGGGAGCTGACGCGCGCCGAGATGGCGCAGGCGCTGGAGCTGTCCCCGCAGCACACCGCGGTACGGGTGCAGCGGATGAAGGCGCAGCTGGAGGCGGCCCGGGTGGTGGAGCGGGCGCTGGGTGCCCAGCCGCCCTGCGAGGACCTGCGGGCCATGGCGGCGAGCTGGGACGGGCTGCCCTCGGCGCTGTGGCGCAAGCGAATAGCCCGGCACGCCCGCGCGTGCCTGCGCTGCGCCGGGCTGTGGAACGGCCTGGTCCCGGCCGAAGGACTGCTGGCCGGGCTGGCGCTGCTGCCGGTCTCTGCGGCGCTGCTCGCGGGCGTACGGGCCGCCCTGGACTCCGGCTACACCTCCGCGGGCCTGGCCACCGCCGCTCCGGCGTACGCTCCGGACGGCGCCCCCGCCCCGGACGCCGGCCACGCCGACGACGGCAGTGGCGACAGCGGCAGTGGCGGCAGTGGCAGTGGCGGCAGCAACCTCGAAGCGCAGTTCGCCGCGGCGGGCGGCCCCGGAGACGGGCGCGCCTCGCTGCGCAAGCAGCGCCGCACCCGCGGCCGGCGCCGGGTGATCGGTGGCGCGGTGCTCGCCGCCTGTGTCGTGGGAGGCGGGCTGACGTACCTCGCCACCCGCCCCGGCACCGGCTCCCCCGAGGTGCCTCCGGCCGCGCTCGTGGCGCCGGACTCGGGGACCGCGCTGCCCCCGGAGGCGGCCTCCCCCACCCCGAGCCCCTCGGTGTCCGCCTCTTCGAGTGCCTCGCCGAGCCCCAGCCCGAGCCCGACTCCTACTCCGAGTCCGACCCCCACGCCCACCCCGAAGCCGAGCCCGAAGTCCACCCCGCCGAAGAGCCCCGCCCCCGCCCCGCCGGGCGGCAGCACCGCCGCCCAGGTGATATCCCTGGTCAACTCCGAGCGCGCGAAGGCCGGCTGCGGGCCGCTCAAGGAGGACGCGCAGCTGCGTACGGCCGCCCAGGGCCACTCCGACGACATGGCCCGGCGGGACTTCTTCTCGCACACCAACCCGGACGGTGCGGACCCGGGCAAGCGGACCACTGCCGCCGGATACCGCTGGTCCACCTACGGGGAGAACATCGCGAAGGGGCAGCGGACGGCGGCTCAGGTGATGGATTCCTGGATGAAGAGCCAGGGTCACCGCGAGAACATCCTCAACTGCTCCTTCAAGGACATCGGCGTGGGCATCCACCAGGGCGCCGGCGGCCCGTGGTGGACGCAGAACTTCGGTGCCCGGATGTAGGGCCACCCGGCCCGACTCCGGCCCGACTCCGGCCCGACCCCGACTCGGCGCCCGACCCGGCCTTCGCCACGCTCCGCCCCCGCCCCGCCACGCTCCGCCGCACCCCCGTCTGCGCGATCTCCCCGCAATGATTCAAAATGGGGGCAAGATAGGAGCTGGAAGCAAACCGGCAGATCACGGTGGAGGTGGGGCGCATCAGCAGGCAGAAACTCCGTCCGCACCAGCGCGAGGCCGTCGACGCCGCCGTGCGGGCGCTGGAACTGCCCGCCGGGCGCAGGGTCCCACGGACCGGGCTCCGTACGCAGGTGATCATGGCAACGGGCTCCGGCAAGTCGCTGGTCGCCGTGCACACGGCGGAGGAACTGCGGGCCGGCCGGGTCCTGGTGCTGGTGCCCTCCCTGGACCTGCTCGTGCAGACCGCCGCGGCCTGGCGCGAGGGCGGCCGCACCGGCCGCGCCTTCGCCGTGTGTTCGCTGCGCGGCGAGGACGCGGGAGTGCCCACCACCACCGACCCGGCCGAACTGGCCGACTGGGCGGGCCCGCCCGTCGACCGGGTCACGGTGTACGCCACGTACGCCTCGCTCGGCCTGGGCACCATCGAACGCGCGCACCGCGAGGGGCTGCCCGGCTGGGACCTGATCGTGGTCGACGAGGCGCACCGGACCTCGGGGCGCATCGGCAAGCCCTGGGCGGTGGTGCACGACAACGTCCGGATCCCGTCGGTCCGCCGGCTGTACATGACGGCCACGCCCCGGGTCTGGCAGTCCGCCGAGGGTTCGGCGCCCCCCGAGAGCGACGAGCCCGCCGAGAGCCCCGAGGGCTCCGACCGGCCGGAGGGGGTGCGCGGCCGGGGCGACCTCGTGGCCTCCATGGAGGACGATCCCGACGGGCCGTTCGGCGCGCGCTGCTACACCCTCACCCTCTCGGAGGCCGTCGACCGGGGCATCTGCGCGCCCTACCGCGTGGTCTGCGTGGACGTCAGCGATCCGGAGTTCCAGGCGGCCGTACTGCTCGGGCCGGACGGGCGCTCCGACTCCGTGCGCGGGGTGCGGCTCGCGGCGCTCCAGACGGCCCTGGTGACGGCGGCCGTGAAGCAGGGGTTCCGGCGCACGCTCGTCTTCCACCACCTGACCAAGGAGGCCGAGGCCTTCGCGGCCGGCCTGCCGGCCGTCGCCACACGGCTGCGCGCCACGAGTTGGGCGCCGCGGCCGGTGTACCCCCGTACCGTCTGGGCGGACTGGCTGTGCGGGCAGCACACGGCGGCGCACCGGCGCCGGGTGCTGGGCGCCTTCGCGGACGACCGGGTCGCGGACAAGGCCTTCCTGGGCAGTGTCCGGGTGCTGGGCGAGGGCGTGGACACCAAGGAGTGCGACTCGGTCTTCTGGGCCGACGTACGGGGTTCCATGCCCGACCTGGTCCAGGCCGTCGGCCGGGCGCTGCGCATCCGGCCCGGGGAGGGCAAGGTCGCCTCCCTCGTGGTGCCGGTGCTGCTGGGGCCCGGCGAGTCCCCCGAGACGATGCTGACCTCACGGGCGTACGGGGACCTCGCACGGCTGCTGGAGGCGCTACGGGCCCACGACACCCGGGTCGTCGAGTCCCTGGCGCAGCCCCAGGCCCCGAGTCGGCGCACGGGCACGGGCGGCGCGGAGCCCGTGGGCGGCTCCGGCCTGCGCGGCGGCGCGGAGTCCTTGCTGAGCTTCTCCACCCCGCGCGACCCGGCGCTGCTGGCCGCCTTCGTCCGGCTGCGGGTCCTGCACCCGGAGCACGAGCACTGGCGGCGCGGAGTGGAGGCCGCCCGGATCTACGCCGGGCTCGCCGGGGACCTCAAGGTGCCGTTCGCGTTCAAGGTGCCCGCGGAGGCGGACAAGGACGCGGCTGCCGCGGAGGAGCAGGGAGCCGCGGCTCCGTGGCCGCCGGGGCTGGCCCGGTTCCCGCTCGGCCAGTGGATCGCCGATGCCCGGCGCACGTACCGGCGCGGGGCGCTCGGCCACCGGCGGGTGGCGCAGCTCGACGAACTGGGCATGGTGTGGAGCCACTTCGACGTGGCGTTCGACGAGGGGCTCGCGGCGGCGGGCGGCTGGGCCGCCGAGCACGGTCACCTGCTGCCTCCCGTGGACGCCACCTGGCGCGGCGCCCCGGTCGGGGTCTGGGTGAAGAACCAGCGGGCGGCGGCCCGCCGGGAGGGACCCGGAGCCCTGTCCGAGGAGCGCCGGGAGGCCCTGGAGGCCATCGACGCCTCCTGGTGTCCGTCCTGGGACATCTCCTGGCAGCGGGCCTTCCACCTGACCCGGGTCCACCTGGACGCGGGCGGCCCGCTCCCGACGCGCCCCGGGGAGGCCGTGGTCCAGGGCGAGGACCTCGGCGTGTGGCTGCGCGGCCAGCGCGCGTCCTGGGAACGCCTCGCCTGGGCCCAGCGCTGGCTGCTGGAGCACACCCTCGGGGTGACCCCGGCCGAGGGCGCGGACCGGCCGAAGCCCCGGGTCGCCCACGCAGACGCGTGGGCGGCGCACCTGGAGGCGGCCCGGCGGTTCCACGACCGCGAGCGGCACCTGCGGGTGCCCCGTGCGCACGTGGAGCGGGTCGGCGACCGGGACCTGCGCCTCGGCTCCTGGATCGCCAACCAGCGCGCCCGCGCCGCGTCCCTCACCCCGGAACGGACGGCCGCGCTGACGGAGCTGGGGATGCGCTGGCCGGCGTCCTGAGCGCCGGGGGCGCCCTTCCAGTCGGGCCCGCCCCCGGGGTCAGTGGTGGAAGCCGGACCGGGGCAGGGCCGCGGGGACGGGCTGCGGGTGCGCGATCAGGTGTTCCACGGCGAGGCGCAGGTCGGAGACGAGCAGGGCGATCTGGTCCCGGGTCACCCCGTGCCGGATCAGGACCCGTTGGATGACCGTGTCGTCCCGCTCGGCCGGCAGCGGGTACGAGGGCACCTGCCAGCCGCGCATCCGGAGCCGGTCGGAGAGGTCGTAGAGGGTGAAGCCCGCACCCTGTGGATCGGTGAGCCGGTACGAGACGGCGGGCAGCGCGCCCTGGCCGTCGTAGAGGAGGGTGAACGGGCCGATGGTCTCGATCTCGCGGGCCAGGTACTGGGCGGTGTCGGCGCAGGCCTGCTGGACCCGGCGGTAGCCGCCCCGGCCCAGGCGGAGGAACAAGTAGTACTGGGCGATGATCTCGCCGCCCGGCCGGGAGAAGTTGAGGGCGAAGGTGGGCATGTCCCCGCCGAGGTAGTCCACGGAGAAGACGAGGTCGGCGGGGAGCAGGTCGGCGGTGCGCCAGACGATCCAGCCGACGCCCAGCGGGGCCAGGCCGTACTTGTGCCCGGAGGTGTTGACGGAGGCCACCCGCGGCAGCCGGAAGTCCCAGACCACGTCGGGGTGGAGGAAGGGGGCCACGAAGCCGCCGCTGGCGGCGTCCACGTGGATCGGCACGTCCCAGCCGTGCTCGGCCTGGATCCGGTCGAGTTCGGCGGCGATCTCGGCGACGGGCTCGTAGACGCAGGTGTAGGTGACGCCGAGGATGGCGACCACGCCGATGGTGTTCTCGTCGACGTTGGCGGCGAGCTGCTCGGGGCGCAGGCCGGTGGCTCCGGGCAACAGGGGGAGCTGACGGAGCTCGACGTCGAAGTACCGGGCGAACTTCTCCCAGCAGACCTGGACCGGCCCGCACACCAGGTTCGGCCTGTCGGCGGGCAGCCCGGCGGCGCGGCGGCGCTCGCGCCAGCGCCACTTGAGGGCGAGGCCGCCGAGCATGGCGGCCTCGCTGGAGCCGGTGGTGGAGCAGCCGGTGCCGGTGGTGCCGGCGGGGGCGTTCCACAGGTCGGCCAGGATGTTGACGCAGCGGGCCTCGATCTCGGCCGTCTGCGGGTACTCGTCCTTGTCGATCATGTTCTTGTCGAGGCACTCGTTCATCAGCCGGTGGACCCCGTCGTCCGACCAGGTGGTGCAGAAGGTGGCCAGGTTCTGGGCGGCGTTGCCGTCGAGGAGCAGCTCGTTGTGGAGGAGCTCGTAGACCACCTCGGACGGCGAGTGGTCTTCGGGCATCCGGTACTTGGGGAGGATCTCGCCGCTGAGGGCGGACGCGAACACGTCCGTCTCGGCGTCGCGGGCACGCAGGTCCTTCGTCTCATGGAGAGCCATATCGGGACTATAACGGGATGTAACGGGACAGATCGCCTCGAAATCCACTTCGGAGCACCTCTCGGACCGGACCCCGGAGGCAATGTCAGATGCGGCTTCCGGCCGACTCCGCGGTGTGATCCCTTCCATAGCCACCCCGTGCTACCGAAAGATTTCCTGTCCGTTAAGCTTTTTCACACAGGTCTTCCCGTCCGGGCCGCTGGAGCCAGTCCGGACGGGAAGATCATCCAACTAGTTCGACCGGCAACTTATCCGCGCATGTCCGGATAACGGCCCTGTGTTCTCTGCGCCCTGATACCTCTTCGGGCCATGAACAAGATCACCCGCCGACAGGCCTTAGGCGCCACTGCCGGCGCACTCACCGCCCTCGGCCTCGCCGGCGCCACCGCGCACGCAGCCGTCACCGGATCCCGTACCGCCGCACCCGCCGGGCCCGCAGGCCCCTCGGGAATCACAGACGAGGTCTACCAGGGCCGCCGCATACGGATAGTCCCCGCCTCGGGCGGCGGGGACGACCACGGCGGCCACCACGGGGGCCACCAGTCCCCCGGTCAGCCGACCGTCCTCATAGACGGCCGCGAACTGCACGTGATGCGGAACGCCGACGGCAGCTGGATCAGCGTGGTCAACCACTACGAGACCTTCTCCGGCCCGCTCCCCCTCGCCCGCGCCGCCGTGCGCGAGCTCCAGGGCGCCGCCCTCGTCCCGATGGGCGGCATGTGATGACCATCCGCAAGAACCAGGCCTCGCTCACCTCCGAGGAGAAGAAGGCCTTCGTCGCGGCGCTCCTCGAGCTCAAGCGCACCGGCCGCTACGACCGCTTCGTCACCACGCACAACGGCTTCATCATGAGCGACACCGACTCGGGTGACCGGGTCGGCCACCGCTCCCCCTCCTTCCTGCCCTGGCACCGCCGGTTTCTGCTGGAGTTCGAGGCGGCGCTGCAGGCGGTGGATCCGTCGGTGGCCCTGCCCTACTGGGACTGGACGGCCGACCGGACCGCCCGCTCCTCCCTCTGGGCCGCCGACTTCCTCGGCGGCACCGGACGGGCCCGGGACGGGCAGGTGCTCGACGGACCGTTCGCGTACGCGACGGGCAAGTGGGAGATAGCCGTACGGGTCGACGGGCGCTCCTACCTGCGCCGCGCGCTCGGCACCGGCGTGGCCCAACTGCCGACCCGGGCCGAGGTGGACTCCGTCCTCGCCATGCCGGTGTACGACGCGGCGCCCTGGAACAGCTCCTCAGGCGGCTTCCGCAACAACCTGGAGGGCTGGCGCGGGGCCAACCTGCACAACCGGGTGCACGTGTGGGTGGGCGGCCAGATGGCCACCGGGGTCTCCCCCAACGACCCGGTGTTCTGGATGCACCACGCCTTCATCGACAAGCTGTGGGCCGACTGGCAGGCGCTGCACCCGCAGTCGACCTACCTGCCGGCGGCCGGCACCCCGAACGTCGTGGACCTCAACGACACCATGCGGCCGTGGAACGACGTGACCCCGGCCGACATGCTGGACCACCGGAAGTTCTACACCTTCGACACCGAGCCGGCCCCGGTACCGGCCGGGGCCGCCGCCAGCCAGCGGTAGTGCAGTTCGGGGCGGCCGACCTGGCCGTACCGGGGGGTGCGGTCCGCGCGGCCGGTGTCCACCAGGTGCTCCAGGTACCGGCGGGCGGTGATCCGGGAGATCCCGGCCGCCTCGGCCGTCCCGCCCGCGGTCAGCCCCTCGGGGGCCGCCCGCAGCAGGGCGGCGACCCGGTCCAGGGTCGGCCCGCCGATGCCCTTGGGTAGTTCGGCCGGCCGGGGTGAGCGCAGGGCCGCCATCGCGCGGTCCACATCGTCCTGGCCGGCCGCCTCGCCCGCCGCCGTCGCGCGGAACTCGGCGTAGCGCAGGAGCCGTTCGCGCAGGGTGGGGAAGGCGAAGGGCTTCAGTACGTACTGCACCACCCCGAGCGAGACGCTCTCGCGGACGACCCCCAGGTCCCGCGCCGAGGTCACCACGACCACGTCGGCGGGGTGGCCCGCGGCCCGCAGTCCGCGCGCGAAGCGCAGCCCGTGGCCGTCGGGCAGGGTCAGGTCGAGCAGCAGCAGGTCGATCCGGGTCCGCTCCAGGACCCGGGTGGCCTCGGCGAGGGAGTGTACGACCGCGACGGCGGTGAAGCCGGGCACCCGCCCGACGTAGAGCGCGTGCGCGTCGGCGGCCACCGGATCGTCCTCGACGACGAGGACCCGCACCTCGGGCGTGCTCACGCGTCCGCCTCCCCGCGCGCCGGCAGTCGTACGGTGAACCGCGCGCCCCCGTCCGGCAGTTGGTCGGCGTCCGCGCTTCCGCCGTGCCGGTGGGCCACCTGCCGCACCAGCGCGAGGCCCAGACCCCGTCCCTCACCCTTGCCCGACCAGCCGCGCCGGAACACGTCCGCGCCCTCGGGAAGTCCGGGGCCGTTGTCGGCCACGCCGATCAGCACCCCGCGCCCGTGGGGCCCGGCCGGGCCGTCGGGGCGGATGGTGACGGAGATCCGGCCGCCGGGCACGCCGGTGAGGGCGTCGACGGCGTTGTCGACGAGGTTCCCGAGGACGGTGACGAGGTCCCGCGCGGGCGGGCCGCAGGGCCCGGCGCCGATGGCTCCGCTGTCCGGGGTGACGACCAGCTCGACCCCCCGTTCGTGGGCCTGCGCGGCCTTGCCGAGCAGCAGGGCGACGAGCACGGGCTCGCCGACGGCGGCGATCACCTCGTCGGTCAGGGCCTGGGCGAGGGACAGTTCGGCGGTGGCGAACTCCACCGCTTCCCGGCTGCGGCCGAGTTCGATGAGGGAGACCACGGTGTGGAGCCGGTTGGCCGCCTCGTGGGCCTGCGCGCGCAGCGCCCGGGTGAATCCACGTTCCTGGTCCAATTCCCCGGTCAGCGACAGCAGTTCGGTGTGGTCGCGCAGGGTGATCACCGTGCCCCGGCGGCCGCCGCCGGCGACGGGCGCGCTGTTGAGCACGAGCACGCGGTCCACCGTCAGATGGACCTCGTCCACCCGGGGCCGGTCGGAGAGCAGGGCCCCGGTGAGCGGGGCCGGCAGGCCGAGGTCGGCGGCCGCGGTCCCCTTGACCTCCCCGCGCAGGCCGAGGAGTTCGCGGCCCGCGTCGTTGACGAGGGTGATCCGGCGCCGGCCGTCGAGCATCAGCAGCCCTTCGCGGACCCCGTGCAGGGCGGCCTGGTGGTAGTCGTACATCCGGCTCAGCTCGGCCGCGTTCATCCCGTGGGTGTGGCGGCGCAGCCGGGCGTTGACGACGTAGGTGCCCGCGCCGCCGAGGGCGAGGGCCCCGCCGGCCACCCAGGCGAGGGCGGAGAGCCGCGCGGCGAGGCGGGCGCTGACCGCGCGGACGGTGATGCCGGCGGCGACCATGCCGATGACCCGGCCGTCGTCGGTGATCGGGGTGACCACGCGGAGGGAGGGGCCGAGGGTGCCGGTGTAGGTCTCGCTGAAGGTCTCGCCCCGCAGGGCGGGGGCGGTATTGCCGAGAAAGGGTTCGCCGATGCGCATCGGGTCGGGGTGGGTCCAGCGCCGTCCGTCCGGAGCCATGATCGTCACGAAGTCCACGCCCGCGTCGATGCGGACCCGCTCCGCGTAGGGCTGCAGGGCCGCGGTGGGGCCCCCGGGGTCACCTGCCCCGCGCCCGGTTCCCCGTACGGCTTCGGGGACGGGCTCCCCTCCCCCTTCACTAGCGCCCTCCTGCCGCTGCGCACGCGCCGCGTCCCGCACCGACGGGGAGTCCGCGACCGCGCGGGCCACCGCTCCGGCCTGGCGCCGGGCGGCCTCTTCGGCCTGGTCTCGGGCGGTCGCGTACGCGAAGACGGCGCAACCGGCGACGACCGCGGCGACCAGCACCACCTGCATGGCGAAGAGCTGGCCGGCGAGGCTGCGCGGCGGCCGGGGAAAGCGGAACATGGCGCTCAGTGTGCACCCGGGCGTGAACTCAATGAACGCAAGGGTGACCGGGGTCACAGCGGCGGGCGATGGTCCTCCCGGGACGCCTTCGCCATCGGGGAGGCGAGGGCACTACCAGGAGGCATCGTGGCCGCCAGGCGCGACAAGACGCATTATCTGTACATCGCTGTGATCGGCGCGGTGCTGCTCGGCATCGCCGTCGGGTTCGCCGCGCCCGGCACGGCCGTGGAGCTCAAGCCGCTGGGCACCGGGTTCGTCAACCTCATCAAGATGATGATCTCGCCGGTCATCTTCTGCACGATCGTGCTCGGCATCGGCTCCGTCCGCAAGGCAGCCAAGGTCGGCGCGGTGGGCGGACTGGCGCTCGGCTACTTCATGGTGATGTCCACGGTGGCGCTGGCCATCGGACTGCTGGTGGGCAACCTGCTGGAGCCGGGCAGCGGGCTGCACCTGACCGAGGCGGCCCGGCACGCGGGCGAGGCGCAGGCCAAGGCGGGCGGTGCGGAGAGCACGCCGGAGTTCCTGCTGGGGATCATCCCGACCACGCTGGTGTCGGCCTTCACCGGGGGCGAGGTGCTGCAGACGCTGCTGGTGGCGCTGCTGAGCGGGTTCGCGCTGCAGGCCATGGGAGCGGCGGGCGAGCCGGTGCTGCGCGGGATCGGCCACGTGCAGAAGCTGGTGTTCCGGGTGCTCGCGATGATCATGTGGGTGGCGCCGGTGGGCGCGTTCGGCGCGATCGCGGCGGTGGTCGGGGCGACCGGCATGGACGCGCTGAAGTCCCTCGCGGTCATCATGATCGGCTTCTACACGACCTGCCTGCTCTTCGTCTTCGTGGTCCTGGGCACGCTGCTGCGGCTGTGTACGGGGATCAGCGTGTTCGCCCTGCTGCGCTACCTGGGCCGGGAGTTCCTGCTGATCCTGTCCACCTCCTCCTCGGAGTCGGCGCTGCCCCGGCTGATCGCGAAGATGGAGCACGTGGGCGTCTCACGGCCGGTGGTCGGCATCACGGTCCCGACGGGCTACTCCTTCAACCTGGACGGGACCGCGATCTATCTGACGATGTCCTCGCTCTTCGTCGCGGAGGCGATGGGCAAGCCCCTCGCGCTGGGCGAGCAGATCTCCCTGCTGCTGTTCATGATCGTGGCCTCGAAGGGTGCGGCCGGGGTCACGGGTGCGGGCCTCGCCACGCTCGCCGGAGGACTCCAGTCGCACCGGCCTGAACTCGTCGACGGCGTCGGCCTGATTGTGGGCATCGACCGGTTCATGAGCGAGGCGCGGGCGCTAACCAACTTCGCGGGCAACGCGATCGCGACCGTGCTGATCGGCACCTGGACCAAGGAGTTCGACCGGGCCCGGGCCACCGAAGTCCTCGCGGGGCGACTGCCGTTCGACGAGAGCACGCTCACCGACGACGGACACGAGCAGGCCACCGCCGTACCGGCCCAGTCGGACGGCGCCAAGGACGGCGTAACCGTCTGACGGGGACGCCCCGCGGACCGGCCGGGCAGGGCTCGCCCCCACGGTGCCCAGCCCGGCCGGTCCCGACACCTCGGGCGGGAGTCATTTTTCAGCCAAGATCGGATGAACCGTCTAGCTGTAAAAGGTACTTCCATATCGGGGCACGCTTCTGACATCTTGCGTCCACCACTCGTTTCGTACGGCCCGGTAGGTGCCACCCGCACCGCAGGGCCGTCTTCGGAGGACGCATTGATACCCCACATATCCAGCCGACCTCGACGCACCCTCGTACTGGCGGCCGCCCTGGGCGCCCTGGCCTTCGGGGCACCGGCCGCGCTCGCCGGCACGGCGCCGGTCTCCCCGGCCGGCATCCCCGGCACCTCCGCCCCCGCCAAGGCCCAGGCCCCGGCGCCGACTTCCCAGAGTGCGACCTGGGCTGCCGGCACCCGCGCCTACGTGGTGATCACCGCTGCCGGTGACAGCTCCGCGGTCCGTTCCGCCATCACGTCGAACGGCGGCACGGTCTTCTCGTACTACGACCAGATCGGCGTGATCGTCGCCCACTCGACCTCCTCGACCTTCGCCGCCACCATGCGCGGGGTCAGCGGGGTCCAGAAGGTCGGCGCGACGCGCACCTCGGACGTACCGGCCGACGCCTACAACCCGGCGCTGCCCGCCAACCCGTCCCAGTCGACGACCCCCACGGGCGAGCCCGTGCGCGCCGACATGAGCCAGATCAAGGCCGACCAGGCCTGGGCCGTGACCACCGGTTCGGCCTCCGTCAAGGTCGGCATCCTGGACACCGGCGTCGACGACCAGCACCAGGACCTGGCGCCGAACTTCAACGCCGCGGACTCCGCCTCCTGCGCCTACGGCAAGGCGGACACCCGGGTCGGCGCCTGGCGCGACGTGGACACCCACGGCACGCACGTGGCCGGCAGCGTGGCCGCCGCCAAGAACGGCAAGGGCGTCGTCGGCGTGGCCCCGGGCGTGAAGATCTCCTCGGTCCGCGTGGCCGAGCCGGGCACCTCGCTGTTCTTCGCCGAGAACACCATCTGCGCCTTCGTGTGGTCGGGCGACCACGGGTTCAAGGTCACCAACAACAGCTATTACACGGACCCGTGGCAGTTCAACTGCCCGGACAACATCGACCAGGCCGCGATCATCGAGGGCGTCAAGCGCGCCCAGGAGTACGCGGAGAGCAAGGGCTCGCTCCAGGTCGCCGCGGCGGGCAACGAGAACTACGACCTCGCCAACAAGACCACGGACTCGGCGAGCCCCAACGACTCGACGCCGACCACCCGGACCATCACCAACGCCTGCCTCGACATCCCGACCGAGCTCCCGGGCGTGGTCACGGTCGCGGCCAACGGCACCGGAACCACCAAGGCCTCGTTCTCCAACTTCGGCCAGGGCGTCATCGACGTCGCGGCGCCGGGCAGCAACGTCTACTCCACGGCTCCGGGCGGCGGTTACAGCACCAAGAGCGGTACGTCGATGGCCACTCCGCACGTCGTGGGCGTCGCGGCGCTCATCGCCAGTGCCAACCCGGCCTTCACCCCGGCCCAGATCCGCACGGCGCTGGCCACTCAGGCCAACGACACCGCCTGCCCGTCGGACACCCGCTGCAAGGGGACCACGGCCAACAACGGGTTCTTCGGCGAGGGCCAGGTCGACGCACTGAAGGCGGTCGGCGGCTCGACCCCGCCCCCCGGCAAGTACTTCGAGAACCTCACCGACGTCGCGATCGCCGACAACGCGACCGTGAACAGTGCCATCACCGTCAGCGGAGTGACCGGCAACGCGCCGGCCACCCTCAAGGTGGGCGTGGACATCAAGCACACCTACATCGGTGACCTCAAGGTCGACCTCGTGGCTCCGGACGGCTCCGTCTACGTCCTGAGCAACCGGACCGGCGGCAGTGCGGACAACATCGTCCAGACCTTCACCGTCAACGCCTCCACCGAGGTCGCCAACGGTGTCTGGACGCTGCGCGTGAACGACAACGCCAGCCAGGACACCGGCAAGATCGACGCCTGGAACCTGACCTTCTGATCTTCGGGCCCTCCGGCCTTCCGATCAGTGGCGCCACGGGGGCCATCGGGGAGCGGTACGCCGCACCTCGGTGGCCCCTCGCAGCATCTCAGCGGCCCCTACCGCACCTCGGCGGCCCCTCGGGCCCGTCGCGGCCTACTTGGTCCGCAGCACGCAGTCCCCGCAGAGCCCGCCGCCCGGCACCTTGTAGTACAGGCAGCAGCTGCGGCGTACGAAGGCCACCCCGAGGCCGGGTTCGTGGACGAAGGTGCCGCTCCCGCCGAGCGGGCCGCCGTCGGCGAGCAGTCCGGCGGCGAGCGAGGCCGCCGCTTCCCCCGGCACCCGGTCCGTGAGCACCCGGACGGCGCCGACCAGCCCGGAGCCGGCGTTGCCGCGCAGCACCAGCGGCGAGACGCCGAACCGCTCGCGCAGCGCCGTGTCGAGCACCGCGAGGTGGCCGAGCACCGTGTCCGCGAGGGCCCGCGCCGGGGTCTCCCCGGGGAATTCGGCGGGCTCGGGCAGCCACAGCTCCAGGGACCCCGCCCCGGGCAGCCGCCACCACAGGCGGCCGGGTCCGAGGTCCGGCACCCGCCCGGCGAGCACGGCGCAGCCGAGCCCGAGCGACCAGAGCCGCGAGGCGATCCCGAACTGCGCGGTCGAAGCCGCCACCCGCCCGGGTCCGCTCCCGATGCGCCGGCCGACCTCCCCCACGTAGGCTCCGAGCCGCTCCCCGTACAGCTCGTCGAGCGGCCGGAAACCGGGGCCGGGCGGCTCTTTCCCGTACGCCACGGTGAAGAAGGGGCCGACGGAGCCCAACTGCCGCAGTACGCCGTCCATCCCGGGCTCCGTATCCATCTGCCGATGATCTCACCGCACCGGGCGGCGCCGGACCGGCGGGCTACGCCTGGGTGAAGGCCGCGACCTCGAAGTCGGACATGTCGAGGCCGCCCTGCTTGGTGTCGTCGTTGGCGAAGACGAAGGACTCGATCGGAACGTCCCGCTCGGCGCTGAGCTGGGCCACCAGCTCCTGCAAGACCACCGTCTCCAAGACCACCCGGACCGCGTCCGCGACCTCGGGCAGGCGGACGACCGACAGGCTGTCCGCCGGCTCCACCTCGGCCGTGGTCATCAGGAGCGTGAGGTGGCCGGCACCCGCCAGCGAGCGGGCCAGCTCGATCTCGCGGCCGTCGCCGTAGACGAGGTGGAGGGTGTTGCCCGCCGACTCCATCTCACCGTGCAGGTAGTTGCGGGTCGCCGAGTGGGCCGCGGTCATCCGCACCACCTCGCGGAGCAACAGCGCGCCCTCCTCGGCGGAGGCCCGGGAGGCTCCGGCCGCCACGCCGTCGGAGGCGATGCAGCGGGCGCCGCGCTCCCGCAGGCCCGCCACGATGGCGGTGGCCTGCGAGTGGACCGCGGTGGTCTGCTCGGCGATCTCGCCCCACGGGTCGCCGTCACGGCCCGCAACGGCCCCGGCGATCAGATCGAGGGCGACGATGGTGCCGGTGTAGCCGATGGTCGAGGCGTACGAGTCGGGCTCGTTGCCGAGGTCCACGGTGAGGTCGGCGAGGTCGCCGAGCGGCGAGGGGACCACGTTGAGCAGCGAGGTCTTCGTGATGCCGGGGGCGGCGCACTCGAAGGCGGCGATCGTCTCGGAGCTGCGGCCGCCCTGGGAGACGGCGATCAGGCAGTCGGTGTCGAAGCCGGCGGTGCCGGTCTCGATCTCGCTGGACAGCACGCGCTGGGTGACGATGCCGGCCTCGCGGAGCTGCTGTACGGGGACGGCGAGGGCGGCGTACGAGGCTCCGATGCCGGTGAACAGGGGGCGCTCGGCGGCACGCAGCCCGGCGAGCTCCGGAGAGGCGAGCTGGGTGCGGACGCGGTCGGCGATCCGGGCGAGGGCTGCGCCCTGGTCGGCCTGGCCTTCGAGGAACGTGATGCGGGATCCGGACATGGTGGGGGGTCCTTAGCGAAGTCTGGGGGTCGCGGGCCCCCGCCGGTTCGGGCGGGCGGGGGCGTGCGGGGCGGTCGGTCGGCGCGCGGCCGGTGGGTCGGTCGGGGGAAGCAGGGCCGGTCGGCGGGGCCGCCGGCTCGGGGCTCAGGAGGCGTCGGCCTTGGTGAGCGGCTTGCCTTCCTCGTCCCGTTCGCGGCCCGGGGTGGGGAGGTCGAACTTCACGATCGCCCAGCGGAAGAGCACGTAGTAGATGGCGGCGAAGGCCAGGCCGATCGGGATGAGCATCCAGGGCTTGGTGGCGATGCCGAAGTTCACGATGTAGTCGATGGCGCCGGAGGAGAAGCCGAAGCCGTCCCGGATGCCGAGGGCGTAGCAGACGGCCATCGAGACGCCGAAGAGGAAGGCGTGGATCGCGTAGAGCAGCGGGGCCACGAACATGAAGGCGAACTCGATGGGCTCGGTCACGCCGGTGACGAAGGAGGTCAGGGCGACGGAGATCATCATGCCCTTGACCATGACGCGGTTCTCGGGGCGTGCGGTGTGCGCGATGGCCATGGCGGCGGCCGGGAGCGCGAACATGTAGATCGGGAAGCCGCCGGTCATGAACTGGCCCGCGGTCGGGTCGCCGGCGAGGAAGCGGGCGATGTCTCCGTGCACCTCGGTGCCGGTGGCCGGGTTGACGAAGCTGCCCGCCTCGAACCAGGGGAAGACCGAGAAGAAGTGGTGCATCCCGATCGGGATGAGGGCCCGGACGACGAGGCCGAAGAGGCCCGCGCCCCAGGCGCCGGTGCCGACCAGCCACTCGCCGAAGTGGAAGAACCAGCCGCCGACGGTCGGCCAGACCACTCCGAATACCACTCCCATGCCGACGCCCGCGAAGGCGCTGAGGATGGGCACGAGCCGGCGGCCGCCGAAGAAGCCGAGCCACTCGGGCAGCTTGGTCCGGCTGAAGCGCTGGTAGAGGAGGGCCGCGACCAGGCCCATCACGATGCCGCCGAGGACCTTGGCGTCGAGGGGTTCGCCGTCCACGCCCTTGGGGAAGGCGGGGCTGGCGAGTACGGCCTTGAAGACCAGGTAGCCGACCACGGCCGCCAGTGCGGTGGAGCCGTCCGACTTCTTGGCGAAGCCGATGGCCACGCCGACCGCGAAGAGCAGCGGCAGATGGGCGAAGACGGTGTCACCGGCCGCCGCCATGACCATCGCGAGCTTCTGGATGACCATCGGGAAGTTCTCGCGGCCCAGCAGGTCGGCGCCGCCGAGGCGGGTCAGCAGGGCCGCGGCCGGGAGCGTGGCCACGGGCAGCATCAGGCTGCGGCCGATGCGCTGCATGACCGGCATGATCCGGCCCGGCTTCTTGCCGGCGACCGGCGCGGTGGCCGGGACTGTGGCCGTACTCATCTCGGGACTCCTCGTCGAGCGGGGTGGTGGGGACGACTCGAAGGTAGCCAGTGGTTTTGAATTGGTCAACGGTGGTTTCTTGTGGTCTTACAGAAAATATCAAGACGAGGGCTTAGGTCCCGACTCCCCCAGGGCGGAAGCCAGTCGAAGTGGTAGCAAGTGGTATCGTTCGGTACATGACCGACGACGCCGCCCTCGCCGACGCCTCCCCGATCGCGGCGCATGCCCGCGGGGCGAACGCCCGCGCCGCGGACCCCCTGTGGGCCCAGGCCGCGGACCGCATCCGCGAGGAGATCGCCCGCCGCGGCCTGTCCGAGGGCAGCAAGCTGCCGCCCGAGCGCGAGCTGTGCACCCGGCTGGACGTCTCCCGCGTCACCCTGCGCCGCGCGCTCGCCCACCTCGTCGAACAGGACCTGGTCACCGCGTCCCACGGGCGCGGCTGGTTCGTCGCGGCGCCGGTGGCGCCCGCGCCCGCCCGCGAATGGCCCAAGGACCTGGAGTCCTTCACCGCCACCGCACGGCGCAAGCACATGCGCGCCAGCTCAGTGGTCCTGCGCCACGACACCGTCACCGCGTCCCTGGACGACGCCGACCGCCTCGACGTGCCCGCCGGCACCCCGCTGCTGCGCCTGGAGCGGGTCCGGCTGCTCAACGACGTCCGGATCGCCGTCGACCGGACCCTGGTCGTCGCCGAACTCGCGCCCGACCTCACCCGTACCGACTTCCGCGAGACCTCCCTCTTCGAGGAACTGCGCCGCTGGGGCGTCGAACCCGACCGCGCCGAGGCCACCATCGAGGCGCGCAACGCCGACGGGGAGCTCGCCGGCCACCTGGGCATCGCCGAGGGCGCGCCCGTACTCGTACTCGACCAGACGGTGTACACCAAGCAGCAGCGGCCGCTGCTGCTGTCCACGGTGGAGTACAGCGGGGACCGCTACCGGCTGCGCACCACCCTGCAGACAGACTGACACCGCCCGTCCTACGCGCGGTAGCCCCGTTCGGCACCCTCCGGGAGCCCCGTTCGTCACCCGTCGGACAGCCGAAAGCCCCGGACGGGCGGTCGTCCGCCCGTCCGGGGCGCGCGTGCGTCGGTCAGATGCCCGCGAGGAACCCCAGCAGTGCCCGGTTGAAAGCCTCCGGCTGTTCCACGCCCGGCAGGTGCCCGGCCTGCTCCACCACGGCGAGCACCGAGTGCGGTACCAGTGCGTGCAGGGACTCGGCCTCGGCGACCGGGGTGTAGACGTCGTCGCGGCCGACCACGATCAGGCAGGGCACCTCGGCCGGCAGCGCCGCGAGCACGGGCGCGTAGTCGGGTCGCTCGGCCCGCCCGCGCAGGGCGGCGGCCGCTCCCTCGGGGTCGGTGGCGTACATCATCCCGGTGACCTTGGCCGCGACCTCCGGCATCCCGGTCACGTTGTACGGCGCGAGCATCTTGTCGATGACCTCGTCGGTATAGGGCTTCATTCCCTCCGCGAGGAGCCGCTCGGCAAGGTTCCGGCGGAAGGTTTTGCCTTCCTCCGTTTCCGGCGGAGAGGAAGTGTCGGAGAGGACGAGGGCCCGCACTCGGCCCGGGTGGCGCAACCGCATCTCCATGGCGATCTGGCCGCCCATGGACACACCGCCGACGACCGCCTGTTCGACGTCCAGACGGTCGAGCAGATCGGCGAGATCGTCGGCAACGTCCGCGAGCAGCGTTTTGCCCGGCAGCACCGGACTTTGCCCGTATCCCCGCAGGTCAGGGGTGATCACGCGGTAACCGGCCGTGGTCAGTGCGGCCGTCTGGGGGGCCCACATCGAGTGGTTGAACGGATGTCCGTGGATCAGGATTACAGGGGCTCCGTCGCGGGGACCCAAGTCCTCGAAAAAGAGTGTCACGCCATTGCCAATTTGGGGGTTCATGAGAGGACCCTAAGGGGCTACATTGAGCCACTCGCGTTCACCTGACAGCCCGTTGCCTTTCACCCGTGTTTTGCACGGGGGGCGACGTCAGGGACGCAGACTGTGCAACCACCCCACCGCCCAGAAGGACCGAAGGCTCCGTGCCCGTACCCGTACTCCTCGCCGGCCGCTCCGTGCGGCTTGAGCCCCTCGCCCCCCACCACACCGAGGCCTTGGCCCTGGCCGGGGCCGAGGATCGTACGACTTACGCCTTCACTCCCGTACCTCACGGGTTGCAGGCGTCACACGAGTACATCGACCGTGCCCTCGCCGATCAGGCGGCGGGTCGATCGCTCCCGTTCGCGGTGGTCAGAGCCACCGACGGTCGGGTGGTCGGTTCGACCCGGTTCCTGGAACTCGACTACTGGCAGGGGCCGCTGGTGTGGCCCGCCGTGCCGGGGGTCCCGTTCGGCGATCCGGCAACGGCGATCCCCGACGCCGCCGAGATCGGCAACACCTGGCTGTCCCCCGCGGCCCAGGGCACCGGCATCAACACCGAGGCGAAGCTGCTCATGCTCCGCCATGCCTTCGAGACCTGGGGGGTCCGGCGGATCTCGCTGCGCGCGGACGCCCGCAACGGACGCTCGCGCGCCGCGATGGAGCGGCTCGGGTTCACCAGCGAGGGGGTCCGCCGGGCCCATTCGCGGGGCCTGGACGGCGCCGTGCGCAGTACGGCCTTCTACTCGATCCTCGACGAGGAGTGGCCGACCGTGCGGTCGGTCATCGAGCTGCGGCTGTCGGCCGCGGCGCAGCGCAAGCGGCGCCGCAAGACGCTCATCCCGGCGTAACGGTCCTTCTCCGAGACCCCGGACGCCCTGCCCCTGGCTCCTGCCCCGCCCCCTCCTCCCGGTGTCAGCCGAGGAAGGCGGGGGCGAGGGCCGAGGTCATCAGCCGGGCCGGGGCCCCGCCGCCGTCGGCGGGCAGGGAGTACAGGTCGGCGCCGAAGTCACCGGGCAGCGAGTAGACGACGGTCTTGTCGTCGGTCCACACCACCTGGTCGTCGACGCTGCGCTCCTCGGCGAGCGGAGCCTCGGCCATCGTGGCGAGGTCCAGGACGTACAGCCGCCACGGCGCGTCCGGCGACAGGCCCGGCACCCTCTTCTTGAACACCAGCCGGGTCCCGTCGGGCGACAGGGACGGGCATTCCAGGTTCTCGCGCAGCGTGGTCACCGTGCGCGCCGCGAGGTCGCCGCGGACCAGGTGGGTCTGACCGCCGGTGGCGAGCGTCGCGTAGAAGGTCCGTTCGTCGGCGGCGAAGGTGACCCCCCAGAAGTTGACGTCCGCGTTGCGGTACGTCTTGCCGTCCTTGTGGATGGTGAAGTCCTCCAGCGAGGCGTCGTACGTCCCGCTGCGCAGGTCCAGCAGGGAGGTCCGGGTCGAGAAGTTCGTACCGGCGTACGAATCCCCGCCCACGAAGACCGTCCAGGCGACCAGGTGGCCGCCGGGCGAGACCCTGGCCCGGGTCGGGATGCCCGCCAGCGGGCGGGTGGCGACCTCCTTCAGTCGGGCGTCGAGGACCACCGCCTTGTAGCCGTCCTGCACCCCGCCCTTGTCGGCCTGGAGGCAGACCCCCGTGCCGGCGGCCGCGTGGAAGCGCAGGCAGCTGATCCCGGAGGCGGTGCGCGGACCTTCGGGCGCGCCGGCCGCCGCGGTGGCGAGCTCGTCGCGGTGCGGCCCCCAGGCCATGTTCCGGAAGACGATCCGCCGACCGCCGTCACCCGCGGCGAGGGAGACCTCGCCGCGGTTGATGGGCGGCCCGCCGGCCTGGACCCGGTTCTTCTCCTCGGCGCGCGAGGAGGCCCGTACGACGGCGAGCGCCCCGATGGCGGCGAGCAGCACGACGGCGGAGACGAGGATCAGGATCCGGCGCTGGAGGGGCATGGGTGGAGGCCCTTTCGGAGGCTACGGGGGGGGAGGCGCGAGACCGGCGCGCCGGCGGTGTCCGACCCGGTCGGGACGCGGTCAGGACGCGGTCACGGCTCGGTCAGGGCGCGGTCAGGACGTCCAGATCCCCGTGATGTCCTTGGCGGTGGCCGCGTTTCCGGCGTGGGTGGTCAGACCGGACAGGCCCTCCAGGGTGCGCAGCACGTCGTAGTGGTTGTAGGTGGTGGAGGTGCTGGAGCCGGGGGTCACGGACTGGCCGTAGAGCACGGTCGGGATCTTGTTCCCGGCCAGCCGGTTGTCCTCGTCGAAGGTGACGACGAGCAGGCTGTTGTGGGTCTTGGCCCAGTCCGCGTACGCCTTGATCTTGTTCTTGAGCCAGGTGTCTCCGGTGCCGACGGAGCAGTCGTGCATGTCGTTGCAGAGGTCCGGGACGACGAAGGACACCTGGGGCAGGGTGGTGAAGTCCGTGGGGAACTGCGTCATGGTCTTCGCCGTGGAGGTGGGCACGTTGGAGAACGCGAACCAGGGGTTGTGCTTGCGCGCGTACTTGCCGCTGGAGCAGGTGGTGGAACCCTGGCTGGGCAGCCCCTCGTTGTAGCTGGCCCAGGTCTTGCCCGCGGCGATCAGCTCAGAGGCCAGGTTGGGCGCGGAGCTGAAGCCCGGCGTGTAGCAGCTGTCGCCGGTCACGCCCTGGTTCGAGCCCGAGAAAAGCTGCATGTAGTTGGGCTGGCTCGGGTGCGTGATGCCGTACGACTTGGTGAGGTTGGCTCCCCCGGCCTTCAGGGAGTTGATGTACGGGGCGCTGGAGCTGCCGATGACCTGGCTGTAGGCGTGGTTCTCGAAGACCACGACGACTATGTGGTCGGGTGTGGGCAGACCGGCCGCGTGCGCGGGCTGGGCGGCACCGATGCCCGCCCACAGCGCGGTGCCGGCGGCAGTGACGCCCAGGGCGGTGGCGAGGGCGGTCTTGCGGCGGGATCGTAAAAGGGACATGCCGAACACGGAAGTTACCTCCGGGCAGGGGGGCTGAGGGCGGCGCGGAGGTACCGTACCGAGCGGCATGTGCAGAGGCCAGGGCTACTCGGCGAACAGATCGGGAACTCCGCAGAGCCTTTTCGCGCCGGGCAACGTGCTCCCCTTCGGAACACCAAGAGACGTAAAAATCGGGAACCCGTGAGCACGTACGCTCATCTTTCGATCGAAAGCAGTCCAACCCCGCCCCCACGGGGCAGCACCAGCCGGAGAGCAACCGCACATGTCGCACTCACCCGACGGACAGCAGCAGCCGTACCGCTCGGAAGGGCCCTACCAGCACCAGTACCGCCCTCCGCAGCCCGAGGAGCCGCGCCGGCCGTCCCGGGTCCGGCGGTGGGTGATCGCGGGTGCCTCCGTCCTCGCGCTCGCGGCCGTCGCCTCGCTCGTGATGAGCCACTACGAGATACCGCCCTTCACCGACAAGGGCGACTCCGTCTCCTTCGGGCAATTGCCGCCGTCCGGTTCCGCCGGCGGCGACACCGGTGGAGCGGCGGTCACCCCGCCGCCGCACTCGAAGATGTCGATGCCCACGGGCCCGGCGGCCGACTTCAAGAACTCGATGACCCTGCCCGACGGCACGCACGTCGCCGTCACCACGCTGAACGGCAAGAAGTCCGGTTTCAAGGGCAAGGTCTGGGTGTGGGCGCCCAAGGAGTACAACGACCCGAAGTTCGCCAAGAGCGGCTTCCCGGTCATGATCGCGCTGCCCGGCGGCGCCGGTTACCCGAACAACTACTGGATGGGCACCGACCTGGGCCTCCAGACCAGCATCAGCAAGTGGTACACCGAGGGCAAGAGCAAGCCCTTCATCCTCGCCATGCCGGTGCTGAACCCGGGCCCGGACGACAAGGGCATCTACTGGGACGGCTCCGACATCCCGGGCCAGCCCAAGATGGGCACCTGGCTGACCGACGACGTCCCGGACCTGATGCGGGAGAACTTCCGCACGGTCAAGTCCCGTGACGGCTGGGCCTACATGGGTTCCTCCACCGGCGGCTTCGCCAGCCTGAAGGCCGTGCTGAAGCACCCGGACAAGTTCAAGGCCGCGATCTGCTCCGGCCCCGACATCGTCCCCGACTCCTCCCTGTGGACGGGCCACGACAAGGAGAAGGCGGAGAACAACCCCGAGCTGCTCGCCAAGGCGCTGATCGACAAGAAGGGCAGCCCGGACGTCTACCTGGCCTTCCAGGTCGGCACCAACGAGAGCAACAAGAACACCCTGCCGAACGTGCAGAAGTTCATCGCCGCCTACGGCAAGGGGCCGATCCACACCGACCTGAAGATCATCCAGGACGGCCGGCACAACGCCAAGACCTACGTGCCCAACATGGGCGAGGGGCCGATCCAGTTCATCAGCAAGGTCATGGAAGGACCAGTCGAGTAGCAGTCGCGCTCACCGGCTGCTCGCGCCCCGGCCCGCCGAACACCTTCGGCGGGCCGTCGCCGTTCCAGGGCGCCCAGCCCGGGTCACCGTCGACGGCGAAGCGCACCCAGGCCGCGTGCATCTCCTCGGCCAGCTCCCGCGGGGCGTCCGGCCCCGCCAGCCAGGAAGCCTCGGGTACGTCGAGGGTGTCGAAGACGAAGCCCAGCTCCAGGGCGTGGCAGGACCCGAGGCCCGGTACCCCGGAAGGCCACGCGAACTCGTACACGAAGCTCGGCGCGCTCCGCCCGGCCGCGCCCGCCAGCGCGCGCAGCGGATCGCGCAGCAGCCGGTCGGTGAGCAGGTGGCCGAGGAGGTCGGCCGGTCCCGCCCCGGGCCGCTCGGCGCGCAGGGCCCGTACGGCGGCCCGGTCCTTGCCGGAGCGGATCCGGCCCAGGGCCACGGACAGCGGCCCCAGCCGGTCCAGCAGCCGCATCGTGCCGGTCGGGGCCAGCCAGAGCCGGTGCTCTTCGGCGGTCCAGCCCAGCAGCAGCGGTACGTCGCCCCGCGCGGCCGCCGCTTCGAGCGGATCGAGCGGCAGCGTCTCGGGGTCCGCGACCAGGCCGAAGGCGGGGCCGCCGAGCAGCGGGGACGAGCGGCGCAGGACGGCCGCCTGGGCGGCGAGCAGATCGGGCAGGGCGGCCCCGGCGAAGGCTTCGGCGGTGGCGGGGACCTTCAGCAGGGCGGCCATCCGCCGTACCATGGCGCGCACCCGGTCCCGCGGCAGCACCTCGGGGGCGCCGCTCTGCAGGACGGCCTGCCGGAAGAGGCCCGCGGCGCGGGGTGCGGCGAGCAGGGCGCCGATGCTGATGGCACCGGCGGACTCGCCGAAGACGGTGACCCGGGCGGGGTCGCCGCCGAAGGCTGCGATGTTGTCCCGCACCCAGGCCAGGGCGGCGATCTGGTCGAGCAGCCCGCGGTTGGCGGGGGCGTCGGGGAAGAGGCCGTAGCCGAGGACGCCCAGGCGGTAGTTGACGGAGACGAGCACCACCCCGTCGCGGGCGAAGGCGGAGCCCTCGTAGACGGGCACGGCCGAGGAGCCGCGGGTGAGGGCGCCGCCGTGGATCCACACCATGACCGGCAGCGGGGTCGACGGCGCCCGGTCCGGGGTCCACACGTTGAGGTTCAGGCAGTCGTCCCCGGGGACCTCCGGGTCCGGCAGCAGCGCGGCGAACGCCTCGGGGTAGGGCACCTTGGGTGCGGTGGGGCCGTACGCCCCCGCGTCGCGTACGCCCTCCCAGGCCTCGGGCGGCTCGGGCACGGCGAACCGGCGGGCTCCGACGGGCGGGGCGGCGTAGGGGATGCCCCGGAAGACGGCGATGCCGCCCGGCCCGATCCTGCCCTCGACCTCGCCGAAGACGGTCCGGACCCGGGGGCGGGACCGGTCCGGGGTCTCCCTCGCCGCTGCGGCCATCTCGTCCTCCTGGGGTCGGGGCTCGGTGCCGGTCGCACGGTCGCACAGGCATGCGCGGGGTGACAAGGCGTGACCCCGCCCCCGGCGCGCCGGGTTGGGCGGGGCATGCGATCCCTGTCTCTCCCCCACACCATTCGGAGCCTCGTCCGGGCCGGATCGGTCCCCGTCCTGCTGCTCGCGGCCACGGCCACGGCCGGAGCGGCAGCCGGCGGCAGCTCGTACGCGGCCGACGGCCCGACCACCTCCCTCGGCACCCCGACGGCCGTCGGGCCCGCCTTCCAGTACCTCGGCACGGACGACCGCCCGCACGGCATCGACTCCCCCAGGGGCTGCGTGGAAGCCCTCGGCGGCGGCGGGCGGGCGGTGACGAACAAGACCGGGCGCTCGGTGGCCCTGTACCGGGAGCCGGGCTGCGTGGGCACACCGGTGGAGGTGCTGGCGCCGGGCGCGGTCATGCCGGTGCGCCCTTATTTCTCCTCCGCCCGCTTCTCGGCCGGCTCGTAGTTCCTCATCCTCGTGGTCCGGAATCGGCAGGTGGTCCGGGACCGCCGGGCAATCCGAGATCACCAGCGGCCCAGCGGCCGTGACCCTTGGGCGCTCTCCGCGTTGTATGCCATGTCAAACGCCGCAGCTTCTCTTCCCTGCGGCACCCCCATTCCTCTCTAGGAGATCTTGATGTCGCGTATCGCGAAGGCATTCGTCATCACCGCTGCCGCCGGTAGCGCCCTGGCCGCCGGTGCGGGTCTGGCGGCTGCCGATGCCGGAGCGCACGGTGCGGCGGTCGGCTCCCCCGGTGTCCTGTCGGGCAACCTGCTCCAGGTTCCGGTGCACGTCCCGGTCAACGTCTGCGGCAACACCGTCAACGTGATCGGCCTGCTGAACCCTGCGTTCGGCAACACCTGCATCAACGCTTCGGGCCACGACGGCGGCCACCACACCGAGGGCAACTACGGCGGCTGAATCACCTGGTGAACCGAAGGGCCCCCGCCGTACGGCGGGGGCCCTTCCTCGTGTCCCGGTGTCGTCATCGACTCGTGGCCCGGTGCACCCGGCTGCGACGCGGTCGCCGGGGCTCACTCGTAGCGGTAGATCCCCTGGTGGCCGAGCATCTCGCGCGGGGTGACGTCCCACGGCGGCATCGCCTCGTCGAGGGCGATCACCCGGCCGCGCTGGAGGTCACCGAGGGCGAGCGGGGCCGCGGGCAGGTAGCCGGAGGCCGGGTGCCGCTGCTGCCAGCGGTCCCAGAGCAGGTCCACGAAGGCGTGGTGCAGCCAGAATGCCGGGTCGTTGGGGGCCGTGCCGCCGGTCATGTGGCCGCCGATCCACTGGTGCACCTTGTTGTGGTTGCGCCACTTCTCGCTCTTCGGGGCGGCCCAGCCCTCCAGTTTGTTGCGGAAGCCCCCGCGCCCGGCCGTCGAGTCCCAGGGGGAGCTGTCGTACAGCGGGTCGTCGATCGCCCACTGGAGCTCGGCCGGGGTCGGCAGGCTGATCGGGTTCTGCGGCCGGCCCAGGTTGCGGGTGAGGAAGGCGGCCTCCGTGATGCCGACCGTGACGGTCCAGTTGCCCTTGCCGTAGGCGAACGGGCCGGTCATCACCTGGCGGTCGCTCTCCCGGCCGGTCCCGCCGAGGAAGTCCTCGGCCCACAGGGAGGAGGCCGGGCTGTTGTCGGTGGTCCAGTCCCAGTACGGGATGGTGACGCCCGGGTCGACGGCCTGGAGCTGCCGTTCGAACTCCAGCAGGTAGCGCCGGTGCCAGGGGAAGAAGGACGGCGACATGTGCCCGACGCGCAGTTTGCGGTCCCGGTCGGGGACGAAGTACTTGTCGTGGGTGCGGACGAACGCGTCGTAGGTGCCGTTGCGCTTGAGCTCGATCACGGCCGCCGTGAAGCGCTTCTTCTGCGCACTGGTCAGGTTCTTCTGGTTCTGCCGGATGTACACGCCCTGCTACTCCTGTCCCCCGTGGTGCGCGGCGGCGAACGCCAGCTGAGTGGTGCCCAGTTCGTCGACGGCCGCGCGGGCCAGCTCCAGCGGGGTCGCGTAGGACTGGAAGTGGTTGATCCCGCTCAGGTACGTGCCGTCGGAGCGGCGCATGACGTGCAGGGCACGGCCGTCGATGCGGACGGAGGTCCCCGCCGGGTCGACGGCGATGTGCCGGCCGCGGTACGTCTCCTCGCCCGCCGGGGTCAGCGGGGCCGGTGTGAGCGTCTGCCGGGGACGGCGGGCCCGCAGTACGGGGGCCAGCGCCGCGGCCGTGCCGGCGAACACGGCCGCGGTGAAGGCCGTACGGAGGACCGCGCGGCGGGTGAGTGGTGCGGCGGGTGCTGCGTACATACGGTCTCCCTCGCTCGGTGGCCGGTGGCTACGGGTCTAACGCGGCGCGGCGGGCGAGGTCACCGGGAGCACCTACTCCTGTTCGGTGTGTTTGTAGTAGAGGGTGGTCGCCACCAGGCGGCCGGCCGGGTCGGCGGCGTAGTCGGGGATGGATCCGGCCTCGGTCCATCCGGCGGCGCGGTACACCCGCTCGGCCGCACTGCCGCTCTCGGTGTCGAGGAACAGCAGCACCACCCCGGCGCGGGCCGCGGCGGCCTCGGCTTCGGCGAGGAGCGCGCGGCCGGTGCCGCGGCCGCGGGCCCCGGGGTGGACCATGAGCTTGCGGACCTCGGCACGGTGACGGCCGTTGGGCTTCGTTTCCCGGCTCCAGCTGACGGTGCCGTCGACCCGGCCGTCCGGCCCCCGGGACACCCACAGGGCGAGCGAGCCCTCCTCGACGGCGGGGCGCAGGGAATCCCACCAGGCGGCGGCCTCCCGGTGGTCGAGGTCGGCGAGGAAGCCGATGGAGGAGCCTGCGCGCACGACGGCGAGGAGCAGGGCGGCGAGCTCCTCGCGGTGTGCGGTCAGGGCGGCGGCGTCGTCGATCCGGGTGAGGGAGGGGTTCATCCGACCGAGGATAGGGATCAGGCGGTGGTGCGCTGGAGCCGGGGCAGGTGCAGATCGCGGAAGATCGCGGTCATGCGCAGGGCGAAGACGAGGCCGGCCGACACCACGATGTTGGCGGTGTCCGGCACGCCGGCCCAGTGCAGGCCGAGGTAGGAGAGCGCCCCGGCGAGCGCGGCGGTCGCGTACACCTCTTCGCGCAGCAGCAGCGGCGGGAACTCCCCGCAGAGCACGTCGCGGACGACCTCGCCGGTGACGCCCGTCAGGACGGCCAGGATGAGCACGGCGACGGGGGTGACGTGCGCGTCGATGGCGGCGCGGGCTCCGATCACGGTGACCACGGCGAGGCCGACGGCGTCGACGACCATGAGCGCGCGGTGCGGGAGCTCGCGGCGGCGCAGGTAGAGCATGGTGGCGACGGCGACGGACCCGATGAGGACGAGGAGCACCCAGTCGTGGGTCCAGTAGAGCGGGTGCCGGCCGAGGATGAGGTCGCGCAGGGTCCCGCCGGAGATGCTGGCCGCGAAGGCGAGGACGAGCCCGCCGAAGGGGTCCATGTTGGCCCGGTGGGCGGCCAGGACGCCGGAGGCGGCGAAGGCGGCGATGCCGAGGAGGTAGAGGGCGTGCAACATGGCGCCTCCTTCGAGGGGCGGGACGAGGGGACCCGTCGAGGTTGCCGGATCCGCCCGGGTGCCCGCATCGGCCGTTCGGCCAGAGCGGCGGTGCGGATGCAGCCGGTCCCCGTCCCCGCCGTCGCCCCGTCCCCGCCGTCGCCCCGCCCCCGCCCTACCTCCCGAACCGAACCTCCCGTCAGGCACCGTCGCCGAGCCGGTCGCGCTGGATCCGGTGGGCGAGGGTGCGGCGCACGGAGGGCGGGGAGGCCGGGGTGTCCGCGGTGGCCCCCGAGGGGACGTCGAGGCCGCGGCTGATCGCGTCGTACGCCTCCTGGTAGCTGCCGGGCAGGTCCTCCCGGTGCAGCCTCAGGTCCTCCTCGACGAGGCGGCGCAGCTCGTCCACGTCCCGGGGGGTGAAGCGCTTCTTCCCCCGGGCGATGGCATCGACGTGCCGGGCACAGCGCGCGGTGTCCGGGTGCGCCTCGGCGATCTCCTCGGCCAGGCCCCACAGGCGCCCTTCGAGCCACGGCGCGTCGCCCTGGTCGAGGGAGAGTCCGATCGGCGGGAGCGGGTCCTCCGCCTTGTACTTCGCCACCTGCTTCGACACGGCGGGCTGACTCATGGCGGTGAGCTGGGCGATCTTGTCCTGAGTCCAGCCGAGACCGGTGAACACCTTGATCATCTCGGTGCGCAGCTTGCGCATCTCCTCGCCCGCGCGGATGACCTCGTTCATCTCCGCCAGCATCCGCCCGGCCTGCTCCTCCGTCAGCGACTCGGGGATCCGGCGCGCACCCTCTTCACCTGTCATAGCTCGGTTATACACCGGAACCGCGCTCCGGAGGCACCGATCATAACCGGGTTGTACAACTTGGTTATGACTGGCAGGCTGCGTCCATGCCCACCTTCTGCTCACCCGATGGAACCCGGCTCGCCTACCGCACGATCGGAGACGGCGACCCGGTCGTCTGCATCCCCGGAGGACCTACGGGCTCCCGCTACCTCGGCGACCTCGGCGGCCTGTCCCGCCACCGCCGGCTGATCCTCCTCGACCTGCCCGGCACCGGCGGGTCGGCGGTTCCCGAGGACACCGCCTCCTACCGGTGCGACCGGCTCGTCGAGGACGTGGAGGCGCTGCGCGCACACCTCGGGCTCGCCCGCACCGACCTGCTCGCCCACTCCGCCGGGGCGAACGTCGCGATGGGGTACGCGGCCCGGTACCCCCGCAGCGTCGGCAAGCTCGCCCTGATCGGCCCGAGCACCCGGGCCGTCGGGATCGAGATCACCGGCGCGATGCGGCTCGAACTGGCGCGGCTGCGCAAGGACGAGCCGTGGTTCCCGGCGGCGTTCGCCGCCCTGGAGGCCGTCTCCGCGGGCACGGGCAGCGACTGGGACGCCCTCGCCCCCTTCTTCTGCGGCCGGTGGGACGGCGCGGCACGGGAGCACCACGCCGCCGGCCTGCCGGTCAACCGGGAGGCCGTCGCCCACTTCGGCGCCGACGGCGCTTTCACCCCGGAGGACACCCGGGCGGCGCTCGCGTCCTTCGAGGCACCCGTCCTGCTGCTCACCGGGGAGTTCGACCTGAACAGCCCCCCTCGGTCGACGGCCGAGCTCGCGGCACTGTTCCCCGACGCCACGCTCTCGGTGCAGGCCGGAGCGGGCCATTACCCCTGGGTCGACGATGCCGGACGGTTCGCGGCGGCCGTCGCGGCGTTCCTGGGGTAACGACCCGAACGATCCGCTCGCCGCCTACGGCGCCGGAAGCTCCGCGAAGTCCGCGACCAGGCCGCGGTGGTGGCCGGCCGTGCCCAGGGCCAGGGAGTCGGCCTTGGCGCGCTTGAGGTACAGGTGCGCCGGGTGTTCCCAGGTCATGCCGATGCCGCCGTGGAGCTGCACGCACTCCTCGGCGGCCCGGACCGCCACGCCCGAGCAGTAGGCCTGGGCCACCGCCACCGTGAGCGGCGCGTCGGCGGCGCCGGTCGCGAGGGCGTCGGCCGCGGCGCGGGCCGCCGCGCGGGCGGAGGCCACGTCCAGCCACAGCCGGGCGAGGCGGTGCTTGAGGGCCTGGAAGGAGCCGAGGGGGCGGTTGAACTGGTGGCGGGTGCGCAGGTACGCCACCGTCTCCGTCAGGCACCACTCGGCGATCCCGAGCTGTTCCGAAGCGAGCAGCCCGGCGCCCGAGAGCAGTGCTCCGGCAATGGCCGCGCGGGCGGTGGCCGGGTCGGCGAGCCGGGTTCCGGCGGCTCCGTCGAGGTGGACGGTGGCCAGGGGGCGGGTCAGGTCCAGCGCCACCAGCGGGGTGCGCGAGACCCCCGCCGCGTCGGCCGGGACGGCGTACAGCCCGGTGTCGGCGAGGACCAGCAGCACGTCCGCGCAGACGGCGTCGGCGACGGAGCCGACGCTCCCGGCGAGCGAGCCCGCGCCGGAGTCCCGTACCGGTGTCGGCAGGGGCGCGCCCGGGGCCAGGGTCAGGGGCAGCGCGGGCACGCAGACGCGGCGGCCCGCCGCGAGCTCCCGCAGGAGGTCGGCGGACTCCGCGCTCTCGCAGCCGAGCAGGATCTCCGTCGCCAGGACCGCGCTCGTGAGGTACGGGACCGGCGCCGCGGCCCGGCCTAGCTCCTCCAGGACGACGGCCGCCTCCCGGTGGCCCGCCCCCTGCCCGCCCAGTTTCTCCGGTACGAGGAGTCCCGCCGCGCCGATCCCGGCGGCGAGCACCCGCCACAGTTCGGGGTCGTGGGGCTCGGGTCCCTCGATCCGGGAGAGGACGGCCGCGGAGTCGCAGCGGGCGGCGAGCAGGGACCGTACCGCCGTGCGGAGTTCCTCCTCGGTCTCGGAGTACAGCAGGTCCAGCGGAGCTGCGGCGGGAGAGCTCATCGGGCCAGGTCCTTCCAGGCGAGGTCCTTGTCGTCGCGCGGCTCGGCGGGCAGGCCGAGGACGCGTTCGGCGACGATGTTGAGGAGGATTTCGCTGGTGCCGCCCTCGATGCTGTTGCCCTTGGCGCGCAGGTAGCGGTAACCGGCGTCGCGGCCGGTGAAATCGACGATCTCGGGGCGGCGGAGGGTCCAGTCCTCGTACAGCAGGCCCTCTTCGCCCAGGAGTTCCACCTCCAGCCCGCTGATCTCCTGGTTCAGCCGGGCGAAGGTCAGCTTCATGCCCGAGCCCTCGGGACCGGGCTGGCCCTGGGCGAGCTGCTGGCGCAGCCGCTCTCCGGTCAGCCGGGCGACCTCGGCTTCGACCCACAGCTCCAGCAGCCGCTGGTGCAGGTCGGGCGTCCGCAGCTCCGGCCGCTCGCGCCAGGCGGCGGCGACCGGGGCGATCATTCCGCCCTCGCGCGGGATCCGCATGCCGCCGATGGAGACGCGTTCGTTCATCAGGGTGGTGCGGGCCACCGCCCAGCCCTGGCCGACCTCGCCGAGGCGGTGGGCGTCGGGGATCCGGACACCGGTCAGGAAGACCTCGTTGAACTCGGCCTCGCCGGTGATCTGGCGCAGCGGACGCACCTCGACGCCGGGCGCCGTCATGTCGCACAGGAAGTAGGTGATGCCCTGGTGCTTGGGCAGCGCCGGGTCGGTACGGGCGATCAGGATGGCCCAGCGGGCGGTGTGGGCGCTGGAGGTCCACACCTTCTGGCCGTCCACCACCCAGTCCCCGCCGCCCCCGTCCCCGCCCTCGCGCACCGCGCGGGTGCCGAGGGCGGCCAGGTCGGAGCCGGCGCCGGGCTCGCTGAAGAGCTGGCACCACACTTCCTCGCCGAGCCACAGCGGGCGCAGGAAGCGCCGCTTCTGCTCCTCGGTGCCGTACGCGAGGATCGTGGGCGCGGCCATGCCGAGGCCGATGCCGATCCGGCGCGGGTCGTTGTCGGGGGCTCCGGCCGCCTCCAGCTCGGCGTCCACGACGGCCTGCAGGGAGCGGGTCGCACCGAGGCCGCCGAGGCCTTCGGGGTAGTGCACCCAGGCGAGTCCGGCGTCGAAGCGGGCCCCCAGGAACGCCGCTCGTGCGGTGGTGGCGGGCGGGTGCGCGGAGAGCAGTTCCCGTACCCGGGCACGCAGTTGGTCGGCGGTGAGCGCGGCGGCCGTCATCGGGAGCCCCCTGCCGGGGAGGCGGGCAGCGTGGCGTCCAGGGCCGGTACGACGACCACCCGGCCGGTGGTGGTCCCGTCGGCGAGGCGTTGCACGGCGTCCGCGGCTCCGGCGAGCGGTACCCGCTCGCTGACCAGCGGTTTGATGGAGCCGTCGGCGGCGAGCCGGGTGAGCTCGGCGTGGCAGGCGGCGATCGCTGCCGGGTCCTTGGCGGCGTACAGGCCCCAGTGGAGGCCGAGGATCGCGTAGTTCTTGACGAGGGCGTGGTTCAGCGCGGGCGCGGGGATGGTGCCGCTCGCGAAGCCGACCACGATGATCCGGCCTTCGAAGGCCACGCACTTGGCCGAGGCGGTGTAGGCCTCGCCGCCGACCGGGTCGTAGACCACGTCGGCCCCGCGTCCTCCGGTGAACTCCTTGACGCGGGCGACCAGTTCCTCGCTGGTGCGGTCGATGACGAGATCGCAGCCGAGCTCTTCGGCGACGCGCACCTTGGCCTTGCCGCCGACGACGCCGATGACGGTGGCTCCGGCGGCCTTGCCGAGCTGGACGGCGGCGCTGCCGACCCCGCCGGCGGCGGCGTGCACGAGGAGGGCCTCGCCGGCCTGGATCCGGGCCCGGCGGTGCAGGCCGAACCAGCCCGTCTGGTAGCCGATGTGCAGGGCGGCCGCCTCAGCGTCGTCGAGGCTGTCCGGCGCGGGGAGCAGGGCGCGCGCGGGGGCGGTGACGTACTCGGCGAAACCGCCGTGCGGCAGGCTCGGGTTGGCGATGACACGACGGCCGTCGTCGGTCTCGCCGCAGATCTCGACGCCGGGGGTGAAGGGGAGCGGCGGGCGGATCTGGTACTGGCCGCGCACGAGCAGCGCGTCGGGGAAGTTGACGTTGGCGGCGAGCACCTTGAGCCTCACCTCGCCCTCGCCGGGCACCGGTTCGGGAACCTCTTCGAGGCACATGGCCTCGCGGGGCTCGCCGGGGGTGTGTACTCGCCATGCCTGCATCCGGGGCCTCCAGCCGCCGACGGGAACCACGCCTCGCGGGCATACTAAGCGGTCGCTTGCACTGCTGTGAACCGGTGGGACCGACCGAGATCCTCGAACCCGGTCCGTGCATCCGGATCCTCCCCGGCCACTCCCGTAAATCCGGCCACTTCCCGCAAGCCTTCGGGCAGCATGTGGCGTGCACGTGTCATGACTTAACGGGGAACAGCACGTCCACGAGTCCAGGGGGAACCGTCACATGAGAAGAAGCACGTCCGCTACCGCTGCCGCCGCCGTCCTGGCGGGTCTGGTCACCGCGGCGGGCCCTGCCGCGGCCGCCGAGGCGAAGTGCACGCCGAAGATACAGGTACTGGGACATCTGGCGCCCGACACCTACGTCCCGGACTCCGCACCGACGCAGGGGGTCCTGGACCTCGGTGCGGGCCGTCTCTCCGTCGGCTTCTCCGGCAACAAGCCGGTGTACTGGACCGGCACCAGGCTCCACCGGGTCCCGCTGGGCGACGCCACCCGCACGGGCGAGGTGATCGCCGTCAACCGGAGCGGGCTGATGCTGGGCCGGGTGACCGGCGAGACCGGCCACCTCTTCACCTACCGGGCCGGGGACGCGGCGGTCACCCCGCTCCCCGGAAGCGGCCGGCCGGACATCGAGGCCGATGTCAACGACGCCGGGTACGTCGTCTCCACCACCGCGCAGGGGGTCGGCACGGTCTGGAAGGACGGCCTGAAGGTGCGGGAGCTCCCGCTGCCCGCCGACAGCGGCCCCGGCACCCGCATCAAGATGATCACCGCGATCAACACCACGGGCGACGTCCTGGGGCTGGCGGAGCAGGACTACGAGGTGCCCGAGACGGGCCAGCACAAGTGGTGGAACTACCCGCTGATCTGGCCCGCGGACGGCTCGCCGGCCCGGGCCCTGGCGCCGAGCGGCGGCGGCGGGTTCGAGGACAGCTACGTGCAGGACATGGACGAGAGCGGCCGGGTGGTCGGCTACGACTGGCTCGGCCCCTGGCACGAGTACAAGCCCTTCGTCTGGACCCCGCCGCACACCGGCCCCGCCTCCTCCCCCGGGGTGCTGAACACGCACCCGTACGGGACCTTCGAGGCGATCAGCCCGACGACCGGCGTGAGCGTCGGCACGGCCAAGTTCCACCCGGAATCGCAGACCCTGCCCGACCAGGCGCAGCTGTGGCCCGGCTCCGGTCCGGTCCTCGCGCTCCCCCGGCTCGCGGCGAACGGCGCCAGCACGGCGGAGGCGGTCTCCGACGGCGACCGGGTCGGCGGATCGGCCGTGAACGCGAACGGCAAGCTCAGGCCGGTCGTCTGGACCTGCGCGAGCAAGCAGGCGTACCTGCCGCAGCCGTAGGGCCGGGCGAACGGCACGTAGGCCCGGGCACGTGGCCGTTGTCCAGGCCATGGCGATCTGAGCGTTCGCACGCTATCGATGGCCGCATGAAAAACATCGATGGCCGACCGGAAAACCCTCTGCGCGGCCTGCCCGCGCCCCCGCCGCTCGGTTCGGCCGCCCTGCCGCCCGGCACGTTCACCGGCCGGGCGGTGCTCGTGACCGGCGGCGGGACCGGGCTGGGCAAGGCCATCGCCACCGAGTTCGCACGGCTCGGCGCGGATCTGGTGATCGCCGGCCGCCGGATCGAGCAGCTGAAGTCCGCCCAGGAAGAGCTGGCGGCCGTCCCCGGAGCGGGCCGGGTGACGGCCGCCGTCTGCGACATCCGCGATCCCGAGCGGGTCGCCGAGGTCTTCGACGCGGCCGGGGCGGCCTTCGGCGGGGTCCCGGACGTGCTCGTCAACAACGCCGCCGCCAACTTCCCCTGTCCGGCCGAGGACTTGTCCCCCAACGCCTGGCGGGCAGTGGTCGACATCACCCTGACCGGCACCTGGTTCGTGACGCGGGAGTTCGGCCGCCGCCACCTCGCCGCGGGCAGCGCCGGGTCCATCGTGAACATCGGCGCCTCCTACGCCTGGACCGGCGGGCCCGGCTACGCGCACAGCGCCGCCGCCAAGGCGGGGGTGAAGAACCTCGTCGAGACCCTCGCCGTCGAGTGGGGCCCGTACGGCATCCAGATCAACGGCCTGGTCCCGGGGTTGTTCCCGCACTCGGACATGACGGAGGACATCCGGGGCGGCCTGGAGCGGGCAGCCCCGGACGACAAGGACACCAGACAGCCCGCCCTGCGGGTCGGCGCACCGCGCGAACTGGGCTGGGCCGCCACCTTCCTGGCCTCGCCCTACGCCCGCTTCATCACCGGCCACACTCTGGTGGTGGACGGGGCGAACTGGCAGCGACGCTCGCTCGTCAACCCCGAAGTGATACCGGTACGCGACCAGTTGGGGCGGGGGCCGTTCGTCCCGTGACGTGGCGTGGTGGCAGGGCGTGGAGGTACGCGCTCCTTCCGGCCCGTTACGTCATTTCGGCACGACACGCCATGGTGCGATCGTGTGGCACATTGACCCCGTCTACAGCCCCCATCCACCCCTTGGAGGTGTTGCGGTGAGCACGGCGAGCACGGGCCGCCCGTCATTGACGGCACGGCGCAGGGAGGCCACGTGGTACGAGATCGCGGAGGCGGCTGCCGACCTGTTCTCCGAGCGGGGGTTCGAGGCCACCACGGTCGAGGACGTCGCGCGGGCGGCCGGCATCTCGCTGCGCACCTTCTACCGGTACTGCCCGACGAAGGAGGACGCGCTGACCCCGGTCCTGACCGCCGGCGTCTCCACCCTGGTCGAGGAACTCGCCCTGCGCCCCGCGTCGGAGCCCCTCACCGAAGCGGTCCAGGCCGCCTTCACCACCGCCACTGCGGGCACGCGCTACGAGGGCCCCGGCCAGACGGCCCGCCTGATCCAGGTGATGGGCGGCGTCCCGGAGATCCGCATGCGCTGGCTCGCGGCCGCCCGCGCGATGCAGGACCGTCTGGTGCCGGTCCTCGCGGCCCGCACGGGGCGCCCGGAATCCGCCCTGGAGACCCGTGTTCTGGCAGCCGTCCTCATCGACGCGGTCACCGTCGCCCTCGAGCACTGGGCTTCCGAAGGCGGTCACGAACCCCTCCCGGCGGTCTCGGCGCGCGCGCTGGCCCTCCTGCGCCTGGAGGAGTAGCGGGCCCCGGTGGCCGGCGGTGCACGGGGTGCACGGGCGGTGCCCCCCGTTGTCAGTGGTCCGGGGCACCATGGACCGCATGTCCCACGCTGATCTGACCCTTGACCGGTGGCGCTCGCTCGCCCTGCCGGACGTCCACCGGTTCGCCCGGGAAGCCGCCGACCTGGTGGGCGCCCGGGTGAGCCTGATCGATGCCGTCCCGCACCTCGGCAGCCCGCTGCACCGCGTGTTCGTCGAGCGGGACGGGCGGGAGTTCGCCCTGATACCCGGGGGAAGCGTCCGGCTCGGGTTCGATCTGGACGCCTGGGAGCCGACGCCGGAGCAGACCGCCGACTTCGAGCGGAGCCTGGCCGAGGAGTACGGCTACGGCCCCGATCTCAAGGCCCACCTCGCCGAGTTGCTGAGCCCGCCCCGGACCGTCACCCTGGCGACGGTGTTCATGGCCGTGGAGAACGAGCCGCTCGACGAACCCCCCGCCGACATGCCCGCGGTGCTCGCGGGGCGCGGACTGCGGATGCCCGGCGCCGACGAGTGGGAACACGCCTGCGGGGCCGGGGCGCGCACCCTCTTCCGGTGGGGCGACACCTGCCCGATCGGCGAACCCTCCTACGGCAGCGGCACGTTCGCACCACGGTGCGAGCCCAACGCCTTCGGCCTGCGCATCGCCCACGACTCCTACGCCGCCGAACTGAGCGGCGACCGGGGCGCCGTCCACGGCGGAGACGGCGGCGAGTCCGTGTGCGGCGGGTACGGGGACCTGTGGGCCTGGCTGACGCTGGCCACGGCGAACCGCAACCCGGCGATGGCCGAGTTCGTGTACGGACCGGAGGGCGAGTCCGCCTGGGAGGCCTTCTCCGTCCGGCCGGTGCTCAGCCTCCGGTGAAGTGCGGGGGCCGGCGCTGCGCCTTGGCGGTGTAGCCCTCGCGGGAGTCCTCCGAGGTGAGGGTGAGGGCCGCCGTCATCGCCACGCGGTCGAGGGCCGCGGGGAGGGCGGCGTCCGCGTAGGAGTCGATCGCGCGCTTGATGCCCTGGACGGCGAGCGGGGCGTTGGCCGCGATCTCCGCCGCGAGCTTGCGGGCGACCGCCTCCAACTCCTCCGCGGGGACCACCTGCTGGACGAGGTTCAGGCGCTCCGCCGTCCGGGCGTCGATGCGGCGGCCGGTCAGGGCAAGGAACTTGGCCCAGCCGGCGCCCGCCTCGCGAGCGATGCGCAGGTCGCCGCCCGCGTCCACCGCCACCCCCAACTGGGCCTCGGGCAGGGCGAAGACGGCATCCTGCGCGGCGACTCGGACGTCCGCCATCAGGGCCAGTTCGAAGCCGAAGCCCAGACAGTACCCCTGCACGGCCGCCACGACCGGCTGCGGAAGCCGGGCCAGGACCGCGAAGCGTTCGTGGACCCAGCGGATGCCCTCGTAGTAGTTGCGGTTGCGCTCGGCCGCCGAGCCGCCGGTGATCGCGCCGCCCGGGGCCGTCACGTCGATGCCCGCGCAGAACGCCCGGCCCTCGGCCCGCAGCAGGACCACCCGTACGGCGGGGTCGAAGCGGATCCGGTCCGCGAGCAGGCCCAGCTGGCGCGTGGATTCCCAGCTCCAGCCGTTGAGCTTCTCCGGCCGGCAGAGGGTGAGTTCCGCGATCCCGTCCGCGACGTCCAGACGGATCCGTTCCTCACCCTCCGCGATCTCCGTGCTGATGGTGTCGATCACGCGGACACCCTAGGTCGCTCCGCTCAGCGCGGGAAGACCTCGAACGGCACTGCCGGACGGCCACCGAACCGGGCCGCCGCCTGCTGGGCGTTGCCCGTCAGGAACGTGCGTACGTACGCCTCCGGGTCCTCGTCCGTCAGCGCGGCGATGTACGCCTTGTGCTCCATCAGGGACTTCACCGAACGCTCCAGGCCGGGGCCCGCATCGGCCGCGTGCGTGGGCGTGGTGGTACCGGACACCGCCACCCAGCGCACCCCGTTCCACGGCTCCAGGCCCTGTTCCGTGAGGAGTTCGGGGAAGATCCAGCGGTTGCCGGCGTCGCCGGCCGCATCCAGGGTGGCCCGGCCGACCGCCTTGTGGTCCGGGGTGTTCCAGTAGCCGCCGCCCTCGGCCCCGCCCCAGGTGTCGCGGTGGTTCATCGTGATCACCAGCTCGGGGCGGTGGCGCCGGATGGCCGCCGCGATGTCCCGGCGCAGGTCCAGGCCGTACTCGAGGACCCCGTCGCGGTGGTCGAGGAACTCCACCGTGGGCACGCCGACGACGGCCGCGCTCGCACGCTGCTCCGCCTCGCGCAGCGGGGCGCACGCGGCGGGGTCGATGGTGTCGATGCCGGCCTCGCCGCGCGTGGCGAGCAGGTAGACGACCTCGCGGCCGCCGTCCGTCCAGTCCGCGATGGCCGCCGCGCAGCCGTACTCCAGGTCATCCGGGTGCGCCACGACGGCCAGCGCACGCTGCCAGTCGGTGGGCATGGGCTCCAAGGGGGCGGGCCCGTCCAGTCGTTCGTTCATACGTCGCACAATAGGCCAATGGACACACAAGGGCAGGTGGTGGCCCTTCTCGACGCCACCGGGTCGTTCTTCGAGCCCGCGGTCACGGCCTTCCCGGGGGCGGGCGCCGCCGCCTGGGAGCGGGCCGCGCTGCTGGATCCGGGCGCGGCCGGGCCGGACGGCTCCTGGCGGCTGGACTTCCGCTGCTTCGCCGTGTCCCGGCCGGGCGGCCGCTGGGTGCTGATCGACGCGGGGGTCGGCCCGGCGCAGGGCCCGGCGTCCGGCTGGGCCCCGGTACCGGGCCGGCTGCCCGCCGCGCTCGGGGAGGCCGGGATCGCCCCGGCCGACGTGGAGGCGGTGGTCCTGACCCACCTGCACGAGGACCACACCGGCTGGACGCAGGACGCCGCCGGCCGGCCGTTCTTCCCCGACGCGCGGTACCTCGTACAGAGCGCGGAAGTGGCGGCCCTGGACCGGGCGGATCCCGTGTGGGACTGGACGGTGGCCCCGCTGCGGGCAAGCGGACAGCTCCAGGAGGTGGCCGGCGAGCACCGGCTCGCTCCCGGCATCACCCTGCTGCCGACGCCCGGGCACACGCCCGGCCACCAGTCGGTGCTGGTGGAAGGGTCCGCCGGGCCCGGCGGGGGTCCGGGCCGGGGCCGGGACGTCCTGGTCACCGGTGACGTACTGGTCCACGCGGTGCAGCTGGCCGATCCGGCGGTCCCGTACTCCCACGAACGCGACCGGGCCACCGCCCGCTCCTCGCGCGAGGAGCTCCTGGCCCTGGCGGTCCGCCGCCGCGCCCTGCTGGCCACCGCGCACCTGACCCGGGCCTTCGTGGAGCCGCCCGAACCGGGCCCTTGAGCACCCGGGGCACCTGCCCGCAGCCGACATGCGACCGCTTGGGCGGCGCCCTAGCATGAAGGATGGCGTTCCGAAGGAGGAATCCATGGAAGCCACGGTCCCGCTGTCAGACAAGCACCCCACGGGTGGCGCGAAGCAACGGCTCGTCCGGTTCGCTCGGCTCGCACCCGCGGCCGTACTGGCCTCCGCTGCCATGTTGCTGACGAACGGCTCCCTGCCCGCCGCGGCCCAGGTCCGCGTCCCCGCGGATGTCACGGCCCCGACCGTGACGACCCTTCCGGGGCGGGCCGATGACGAGCGGCTCGCACTCGACACCCTCGACGAGGTCGTGCGGGGCGACTTCGCCGCCGTCTCGGCCCGCTTCGACGAGACCCTCCGCCACCAAGCGTCTCCCGAGGCGCTCGCACAGGCCTGGAAGGACTACCAGGTGCAGTACGGGCCCTACCGGTCGCACGGGGACCCCCGGCAGGTCACGTCCGTCCACGGATCCGTGGTGAACGTGCCCCTGCACATGGAGAAGGGGACCGGAGAGTTCCGCGTCACCTTCAACGAAGGCGGACACCTCATCGGTCTGTACTTCCTCCGCACGGGCATCCCGGTCCCGTAACTCCCTTTACCTCACTGGGATTCAGAGAGGTCAGGCCTCGTCGCGTACGAGCGCCAGCAGCCGGTCCAGTACGCGCGGGCCTCCGGCGCGGACCCCGTCGTGCTCGAACTCGTCCGTCACCCAGGTCTTCAGGCCACGGATCGCCCGGGCGGTGGCCATGGAGTGTGCGGTGTCCACGTACATGTCGTCGTGGTAGACGGCTGCGGCCACCGGCACCTCGTTCACGGCGAGCCGCGCCCGGTCGTACAGCGGGGTCCAGCCGGTGCGGGCCAGCAGCAGCTCGGCGGTCTCGCGCAGCGGAGCGAGCGCCGGGTCGCAGTCGAAGTGCCAGGGGTGGATGGTCTCGCCGGTGAAGTACAACGGCTCCGCGCCCGCGAGCGTCTTCGCGGCGTCGAACCGCGGGTGCCCGGAGCGGACCCGCTCGGCGGCCCAGCCGATGGGCGCGCCCGGGTCCTGGGCGTAGATCGCCTCGTGGACCAGGGCGTAGAGGGGGTGCCCGGCGAAGGAGAGCTGGGCGTGCACGGCCTCCAGGAAGGCGTCCGAGAGGGCGGGTCCGTCCGGGGTGGGGACGAAGGCGTCCTCCAGCAGGTAGTGGAGCTGGTGGCTGCCGTCGGAAACACCGAGGAGCAGGCCGAGGGACTGGAAGGCCTCGGCCGTCAGCAGGTATCCGCCGGGGAGTTCGGCCGGGCGCTCGACGAGGTGGGCGGCGATGCGGCGGGCCCGCTCCACGTCCATGGGGTAGCGGGCGTAGTGCGCCCGGTTCTTGCGCTCGATGCGCGGGTACGCGGCTTCGTACACCTCGGCGACGGTGGCGTCGAGGGAGGGCAGCCCGCCGGTGATGAGGGCGGCGGCCAGCCCCTCGGGGGCGGCACCCAGGTAGTGGGTGACGCAGAAGCCGCCGAAGCTCTGGCCGAGGACCGTCCAGGGCGCGCCGCCGGTGAGGAGGGGGCGGATGGTCTCGGCGTCGCGCACGATGGAGTCGGCGCGGAAGTGGGCGAGGTACTCGGCCTGCTGCGCGGGGCCGCCGCGCAGCGGCAGGGTCTGCCGGTTGACCGGCGTGGAGCGGCCGGTTCCGCGCTGGTCGAGCAGCAGCACCCGGTACTCGTCGAGGGCCCGCTCCAGCCACGCCTGCCGGCCGACGAACCGGCGGGCACCGAAGCCGGGTCCGCCCTCCAGGTAGAGCAGCCACGGCAGGGATTCGGGGTCCTTGCCGGTGGCGACCAGTTCGCGGGCGTACAGCTCGATCCGCTCGCCGTCGGGGCGGGCGTGGTCGAGCGGGACGGTGAAGTGGTGGTCGGTGAGGACGACACCGGGCTGGCGGTAGCTGCCGGCGGCGGCGCTCTCGGAGGACGCGGGGTTCACGGGGGTCACGGGAGGTCCCTGGGGTCGGCGCGGTGCGGTGGTGTACGCGGCAGCCGTCCCGGGGCCGGTGGGTGGTGACGAACCGGAACGACAGGCCCGCCCGAGCTTACGCGAGGCCCCCGGGAGAGGTCGGGCCTGTGGATTGCTCGACGACGGATGCGACTCCGTCCAGCATCCGCGCGAGCCCGAACTCGAACAGAGTGTCGAGATCGAGGTCGAACTGCTCCTCCCCGAAGAGCGTGGACAGGACCGGAAAGGATCCGGCGGTCTGGATCGTTTCCATCCGCGGCTCGTTCGAGGCCATCCACTCCTCGGGGGTCATTCCGGTGTCCTGCCGAGCTTGCGACTCCAGCTCGACGGCCGCCGCGACCCCCTGGGCGTATCCGAGGAGAGCGAGGTGGACGTGGATGATCTGGGTTGGTGTCAGCCCCACGCCGTTCAGGGCGCTGAGTACCCGTTCGGTGTACCGCATCGCGTGGGGCGAGGCCATCGGTCGGGTGAGGGCGGCCATGGCCCGTGCGAGCCAGGGATGGCGCTGGTACAGGACCCACAACCACCGTACTTCCCGTTCCAGTTGCGCCCGCCAGCCGTGCGGCCGCGACCCCGGCGGTTCTCCGGCGAAGACCGTCTCCGACATCAGCCGTACGAGCTCGCCCTTGCTGGGGACGTGACGGTAGAGCGCCATCGTGGAGACTCCGAAGTCGGTTGCGACGCGGCGCATGGAGAGTGCGCCGAGCCCTTCGGTGTCGACGAGGGCGATCGCGGCGCGGACGATGCGATCCCGTGTGAGTCCGTGAGGCGCAGTCGAGGACCGTTCTCGTCCCGACTCGGCGACGACGGTGCCGACCCCGGGTACGGGACGCACCAACCCCTCCTGGTTCAGGGTGGCGAGCGCTTTCGTCGCGGTTGCCATGGCAACGCCCCACTCCTGGGTGATGCGCCGGGTGGAAGGGATGCGCGCACCGGGCGCAAGCTCGCCCGAGGTGATCCGCCGACGAATCTCGCCTGCGATGCGGAGGTAGGGCGGTTCCATGGCCATGACCGCACTGTACTAGTGCGCTTGGACGGCCTTCTGGCTGCTGACGGCCACGGAATGACGGAGTGCACTAGGCAGGTGTTTGCGGCGTACGCCGTGGTCGCCGTTCCCTCCTGTTCATGGAGAACACACCCGGCCCCCGCGCGGGGCGCAAGGAATGGACTGCCCTCGGCGTCCTGATGCTGCCCCTGCTCCTCGTCTCGATGGACGTCTCGGTCCTGTATTTCGCGATCCCCTACATCAGCCGGGATCTGGAGCCGAGCGCGACGCAGCAGTTGTGGATCCTCGACATGTACGGCTTCGTCCTCGCAGGGCTCCTCATCACGATGGGTGCGCTCGGCGACCGGATCGGCCGACGCACGCTGGTGCTCGCGGGAGCGGTGCTCTTCGGAGCGGCCTCGGTCGCCGCCGCGTACGCGCACACGGCCGGACTGCTCATCGCCGTGCGCGCGCTGCTGGGGCTGGGCGGCGCCGCCCTGATGCCCTCGACCCTCGCCCTGATCCGCAACCTCTTCCACGATGAGGAACAGCGCGGCAAGGCGGTGACCCTGTGGACCGCCGTCATGACGACGGGCATTTCGCTGGGGCCCGTGGTCAGCGGTCTGTTGCTGGAGCACTTCTGGTGGGGCTCGGTCTTCCTGATCAACCTGCCCGCGATGGTGCTCCTGATCGTGCTGGTGCCGTTCCTGGTACCGGAGTTCAAGTCGGCGACGCGCGAGCGCTTCGACCTGCCGAGCGCGGCGCTGTCACTCGGCGCCGTGCTCCTGGTCATCCACGGCATCAAGGAATGGGCCCGGCACGGGTACGAGCCGCTTCCCGCCCTCTCCATCGGCATGGGGATCGTGCTCGGTTCCGTCTTCGTACGCCGTCAGAAGCACCTGGCGCATCCGGTGATCGACCTCGACCTGCTCGGCCGGCGGACCTTCGGCGGTCCGGTGTTCGCCAACCTCCTCGCGATGTTCGCCACGGTCGGGATGGCCGTCTTCCTCACCCAGTACCTACAGTCCGTCCTCGGTCTGAGCCCGTTCAACGCCGCACTGTGGAGCATGGTGCCGGCCGCGGGAGTGGCCGTCGCGGCGCCGGCGGGAGCTGTGCTCGCACAGCGCCTGGACCGTGCGTACGTCATGGGCGGCGGCTTCCTCCTCTCCGGTTGCGGCTTTCTCTGGCTGACCCAGGTGCGCGCCGACTCCGCGCTCTGGTTCACCCTCGCCGGTGTCTCCCTCTACGCAGGAGGCCTGGTCTCCGCCATGACCCTCGCCAACGAACTCGCCCTCGGAGCGGCCCCGCCGGAGCGCGCGGGATCGGCAGCGGCCGTTCTGGAGTCCGGCCAGGAGCTCGGCGGAGCGTTGGGCATGGCCGTCCTCGGATCCATCGGGGCAGCGGTCTACAGCCGGGACATGGCGGACGCGCTGCCCTCCGGGGTGCCGCAGGCCGAAGCCGTGCGCGAAACGCTCGGCGGCGCGACGGCCGCCGCGGCCCAGCTGCCCGAAGGGGTCGCGGATGCCGTACTGACGGCCGCGCGTGACGCCTTCACGCACGGGATGAGCCTCGCAGCCGTCGGCGCCGCCGTCGTCATGGCCGGTGCCGGCCTCTTCTCGTTCACCTGGCTGAGGGGTGCGGGCACGACGAAGCGCCCAACGGGGGCATCAGCCGACCCGCGGCCCGCGACCCTCGCGCCGTGACGGCCGGGGCCGGCTGCCCGCAGAGCTGCCGGCGTCACCGGGAACGGCGTCACCCGGAGTGGCGCCACCAGTAGCGGCCGACGACGAGTTCCTCGAGTGCGTGGAGCCTGTCCGCAGCCATCCGGGCATGGGTGGCGGGGCGTTCGAGTGCGATGCGGAGGTCGGAGGCGAGGTAGGTCGCTTCGCGGACCTCGCAGCCTGCTCGGAGGGTTTCCGGGGCGGTCTGCGTCGCACGGGCGATGACGTCGAGGACGGTCTCCGTGTGCGGGCCGCTGAACCGGGCCAGGAAGAACCAGTCGTCGAGCGGTTCTCCGAAGCGGGCCCATTCGAAGTCCAGCAGGGCCGCCGCCGTGATCGCGCGGGCGTCGTCGTGGGCTCGCCCCAGGTCGGTCACCGGTCGGTGCGTGTTCAGAACTCGACCACCGAGCGGAGCACCTCACCCCGTTCCATGCGTGCGAAGGCCGCCTCGACCCCGTCCAGGGCGATCCGCTCCGAGACGAACGCGTCGAGGTCGAGCCGTCCTTGCAGGTAGAGGTCGATGAGCAGCGGGAAGTCCCGCTCGGGCAGGCAGTCCCCGTACCAGGAGGACTTCAGGGCGCCGCCGCGTCCGAAGACGTCCAGCAGTGGGAGTTCGAGCTGCATCTCCGGCGTCGGGACGCCGACCAGCACCACCGTGCCGGCCAGGTCGCGCGCGTAGAACGCCTGCTTGTACGTCTCGGGACGGCCGACGGCCTCGATGACCACGTCCGCCCCGTTGCCGCCGGTCAGCTCCTGGATGGCCTTGACCACGTCCTGCGTACCGCCGTTGACGGTGTGCGTGGCGCCGAGTCCCCGCGCCCACTCCAGCTTCCGGTCGTCCAGGTCCACGGCGATGATGCGGGAGGCTCCGGCCAGCCTGGCCCCGGCGACGGCGGCGTTGCCCACTCCCCCGCAGCCGATGACGGCCACGGAGTCGCCGCGCCCGACGTTGCCGGTGTTCAGGGCGGCGCCCAGGCCGGCCATCACCCCGCAGCCGAGCAGCCCGGCGGCGGCCGGCGAAGCGGCCGGGTCCACCTTGGTGCACTGACCGGCGGCGACCAGGGTCTTCTCGGCGAAGGCCCCGATGCCGAGGGCCGGGGAGAGCGGGGTGCCGTCCTCCAGGGTCATGGGCTGGGTCGCGTTGTGCGTGGCGAAGCAGTACCAGGGGCGGCCGCGCTTGCAGGCCCGGCAGCTCCCGCACACCGCGCGCCAGTTCAGGACGACGAAGTCGCCGGGGGCCACGGAGGTGACGTCCGGGCCGACCGATTCGACGACCCCGGCCGCCTCGTGGCCGAGCAGGAAGGGGAACTCGTCGTTGATCCCGCCCTCCCGGTAGTGCAGGTCGGTGTGGCAGACCCCGCAGGCCTGGACCCGTACGAGCGCCTCGCCGGGGCCCGGGTCGGGCACGAGGATCGTCGTGGTCTCCACCGGCGCGCCCTTGCTCCGGGCGATGACCCCTCGTACGCGATGCGTCACGTGCTACCCCGATCTCGTTCACGGTCTCGTCGACTGCACCGGAGGCCCCCGAAGGTTCCGCCGGTCCCCGGCCAACGTACACGCGCTGTCCCGTGTGCGGGAGTTGCCCCGCGCCCGGGCGGGTGCCGCTCGGGACGGCGCGGGGCTGGCGTCGGCCGGGCCGGCCTGGTCCGAAGGACAGGCCCTAGCCGCCCTCCCCGGACAGTTCGGACGGCAGCGCCGCCCGCAGGGCCGCGCCGAAGGCGGCCACGGCGGGGTGGGCTGCGGCGCCGCTGCGGAAGGCCACGTTGGTGCGGCGCTCCATGACGAGGCGGGTGAGCGCGACGGCCGGATCGGCGTGTCCGGTGATCCCCAGCTGCGGCACCACTGCCACCCCCTGGCCGGCCGCGACCAGGGCGAGCACGGTGGCGAACTCGTCCACCTGGTGGCGGATCCTCGGCATGAACCCGGCGTCCTCGCAGGCGCGCACGGTCATGGCGTGGCAGAGCGTGCCGGGCGTGGCGGTGATCCAGGGCTCGTCGGCGTGCGTACGGAGCAACGCGCGCTGCCCGGCTCCGCCCACCCCGGCGCACGTCCACTGCGCCGGGGTCGCCAGGTACATCGCCTCGCGGTAGAGCGGTTCCGTGGCGAGTCCCGGTTCCTCCGGCGCGGGGACGAAGTCGTACGCGTGGATCAGGGCCACGTCCAGGTCCCCGGCCCGCAGCGCGTGGGCGACCGCCGCCGGGTCGGTTTCGGACACCATCGGCTCAAGCCCCGGGTGCCGGCGGGCCAGCTCCGCCAGGGCCGCCGGGACGATGGCCCGGGTCGCGGTCGGGAAGGAGCCGATCCGCAGTGCTCCGGCCAGTCCGCCGCGCGCCTCCGCGAGCTCGGCGTCGGCACGCTCCAGCAGCTCCAGCACCGCGTCGGCGTGCCGGACCAGGTTCTGGCCGGCGGGCGTGAGCCGGACCCGGCGCCCGGTGCGCTCCAGCAGCGGCAGACCGGCCTCGCGTTCCAGGACCGAGAGCTGCTGGGACACCGCCGAAGGGCTGAAGGAGAGCGCCTCGGCCACCGCGGCGATGGTCCCGCGGTGGGCGAGTTCGCGCAGGAGGCGCAGGCGTCGTACATCGAGCATCGGATCAGCTTACGGTTCAGGTAAGAAAGGCGAACTGGATTCGATGCTCGGAGCGGGTCAGGCTCGACCCATGACCCAGACGCTCAGGACCTCGCCCACACCCGCCGCCGCCCCCGCCGCCCCCGGCCCGTACGCCCCGCGCGGGATCCACGTGCCGCTGATCACCCCGTTCACCGCGGACGGCGAGGTCGCCGCGGACGCCCTGGAGGCGCTCGCCCACGAGGTGCTCGACGCGGGAGCCACCGGGATCGTGGCGCTGGGCACCACCGGCGAGTCGGCCGCCCTAGACGAGGCCGAGCGCGACCTGGTCACCGGTGTCTGTGCCCGGGTCTGCGGGGAGCGCGGGGCGGCACTGACCGTGGGCGCCGGGGCGAGCGGCACCCGCGCCGCCGAGGAGTCGCTCGGCCGGCTGAAGCGGTGGCCCGAGGCGCGGGCCGCGCTGGTGACCGTGCCCGCGTTCGTACGGCCCGCGGCCGCCGGGGTGCTGGCGCACTTCGAGCGGCTGGCTCGGGTCAGCCCCGTACCGCTGATCGTCTACCACGTCCCGTACCGCACCGGGCAGCCGCTGGACGCGACGCTGCTGCGGACGATCGGTGCGCTGCCCGGGGTGGCCGGAGTGAAGTACGCCGTCGGCTCGCTCGACGGGGAAGCGGTGGCACTGCTCGGCGATCTGCCGGACGGTTTCGCGGTGTTGGCCGGTGACGACGCTTTCCTGTCGCCCCTGCTCGCGCTCGGCGCGGCGGGCGGGGTCCTCGCGTCGGCCCATCTCGCGACGGACCGGTTCACCGAGCTCGCGGCCGCCTGGCGGGCGGGCGAAGCGGACCGGGCCCGCCCCCTGGGCCATGCGCTGGCCCGGCTGTCCGCGACCCTCTTCGCCGAGCCCAACCCGGCGGTGATCAAGGGGGTGTTGTACGCGCAGGGCCGCATCCCGACCCCCTACGTACGCCTCCCCCTGCTGCCGGCGAGCGCGGAATCGGTCACGGCGGCGCTGCGGGAACTGGCGCAGCTTCCCTGACCTCGCTCCTGCCCGGGTACCACAACCTTCTGCAGTCCGTGGCGAGTTGGCAATGCTCCGGCGGTCCGTCCGCAACCGGACCCAGAATGTTCGCCATGAGCAGCGAGGTACCCCCCGGGCGCGAGCACCTCTACATCAACGTCGAGCCCGCGGAACATCCGGTGGCGGCCGCGCAGGAGGCCGACGCCTCCGACGCCGCGCAGCGGTACACGCGCTACATCGTCCGGGGCCCGCTCTTCGGGATCGCCTCCCAGGAGGCGGGCGGCGGGCACCGGTGGCAGGTGCCGGCCCCGGTCACGTGCGGGTTCCCGCAGGACGCCCGGGACCGGCTGAACTCCGCCCTGTGGTTCCGGGCCAAGGACGACACGGACGACCGGGAGGTCCGCCGGGAGCTCCTGGCCGCCGTCGCGCGGCTGGAGACGGAGGCGGTCGACGAGGTCACCGCGGCCGGTACGCGTTACCGCGTGGTGCGGTGCGAGGAGATCATCTACACCGACGGGGACGGCCCGGAGCCGCCCCGGCCGACCGATCCCGAGCCGGCCGTGCGCGACTGGGAGCTGGGGGCCCGGGAACCGGAGGTCGACGCGGGCTTCGTGATCGACCACATCGCGGCGGCGAGCGTCATGGAGGCCTCCGAGCGGCTCGCACTGATGGGCCTGTACTACCGCAGCCCCCGCTACCCGGCCGAGGTGCGGGCGGATTCGCGGCGCGCGCTGTGCACGCACGCCGGGACCGTGCTGCTGCCGACCGGCTACCGGGTGCTGGAGCGCACCGCGGCGGGCTGGGAGCCCGCGTCCGCGGTGCTGCCGAGCCCGCACGCGGCCCGCAGGGCGCTGGTGCACATCCTGACCTGGCTCTGGCCGGCGACGTCCGCGTTGCAGGGGGCCGAGCTGCCGGAGTCCCGGCGGGCGGGGTACGAGCGGGTGGCGGCGGAGTTCCGGGCCGCCGGGGACGCGAACGCGGCGCGGCTCGACGACGGCCGGGAGCTGCGAGTCGTCCGGATGCGCCGGCTGGTGCGGATCGGGCCGGACGGGCCGGAGGGCCCGCGACCGTCGGACGAGGAGGAGAACGGGGAGGGGCCGACCAGGATCCACCCGGCGATGGACGAGGACGGCACGATCACGTACGAGGGCTGATTGACCCGGGATGGGCGATTCGCCACCAACGGGCGGGTCGCCCGAATCGGCCCCAGCGACGGGTGACTTGCCCGGATTGGGCCGCCGCCCGCCGGCCCGTGATGTGGGTCACGCCGGCGACTTCAACATCATTTCCCCGCGAGGGACGATTCCCTTTTCCCGGTTGGATATTCACGAATTCCCGGATCTCTTTTCAAGGTCATCCACCGGGCCGAATGAGGGAAGTTGATCTCCCGGTCGAATTCGTGTCTTGTTCCGGCCCGCCGGACTCGCCTACGGTCGCCTCATTCCAGGTGGTCAGCTGCCGAATCCGGCCTCCGCCAGGGCTCTTCCGTCCCCCACGTGAGGAATTCCGCCATGCCCGCACAGGGAAAGCATCGCCGGCCGAAGCAGCACAACGCACTCACCCGCAAGCTGGCCCTCGCCGGTACCGGCAGTGCGGCGCTGGCCCTCCCGCTGATCAGCGCGACCACGGCCGGGGCGGCCGAGGTGGCCGTCGCCCCGACGACGTATTCCGTGGTCAGCGGTGACACCCTGAGCAAGATCGCGGCCGAGCACTCCATCGGCGGCGGCTGGCAGAAGCTGTACGAGGCCAACAAGGGCATCGTCGGCGCCGACCCCTCGGCCATCCGCCCCGGCCTGAAGCTGAACCTCACCGCGGTCGCCCCCGCCGTCGCGCCGGCCGCGGCCAAGGCCGCCACCGGCTACGCGAACAACCTCGACGGCTGGATCCGGGAGTCGCTCGACGTCATGGCGCAGCACGGAATTCCCGGAAGCTACGAAGGAATTCACCGCAACGTCATGCGCGAATCCTCGGGGAATCCGCTGGCCATCAACAACTGGGACTCCAACGCGGCGGCCGGCATCCCCTCCAAGGGGCTCCTCCAGGTCATCGACCCGACCTTCAAGGCCTATCACGTACCCGGCACCCCGATGGACTCCTACGACCCCGTCGCCAACATCACGGCCGCCTGCAATTACGCGGCGGCCCGCTACGGTTCGATCGACAACGTCAACGGCGCCTACTGAACGAGCTTGCGGCGCTCAACTCGGCTTTGACCGCCTCACTCCAGCCCGTACCGCCGCGCCGACTCCTCCTCCTGCGCCAGCCGGTGCATGGCCTTCAGCACCGGCTGGACGAGGACGACCGCGGCCACCGCCGTCTCGACCTTCTCCGCCTCGGAGGGGTACGTCTCCATGAAATCGAAGTCGTGCACGGCCGCCTGGTGCATCAACTCGGCGTACGGGGCCATCAGTTCGGCATCCCACGGATAGCCGAGCCGGATGAGGGTGGACACCGCCGACACGAGCGAGCGGTGCACCGGGGACAGGTCCCCCACCTCCCGGGCCGCCGACCAGCCCAACATCTCCAGTAGCCGGTCCACCTCGCGCCGAGCGGTGAGCACCGCCGGTTCCTCCTCGTCCGGCTCGGGCCCCTGCGGCAGCGCCCACAGGGCAGCGCCTATCCGCATCGTCCGCCCCAGGGACTCGTCGTCCACGTGCGCGAGCACTTCCCGGGCCGTGGCCACCGGAATCCCGCCGACCTGGATCAGCGCGCGGACCAGCCTCAGCCGCCGCAGATGCTCCTCGTCGTACTCGGCGGTCGTCGCGCTGACCCGCCGTCCCGGCGCCAACAGCCCTTCGCGCAGGTAGTACTTGATGGTCGCCGTGGAGACGCCACTGCGTTCGCTCAACGCCGCCAGTCGCATCTCTTGAGCCTTTCCTTGGAGAGTGCCGCTATCCCATCATGCACGGGCGGCACGGCCCGGGAGTCAGCCGGCGGTACGCGGCCTGCGTGCCCTGGCGCGCACCAAGGTGCGCAGCGGAGCCGTGAACCCGTAGCCGACGTCCTTGCGCAGAGCCCCTGCACCGGCCCGCTCCACCGCCGTGAGCTGGTGTTCCATGAGCTCCGTCATCGTCGCGGCGACCGCCCGCAGCCCGGGTGCGGTGAGGTCGAGGATGCCGTCCGCGGCAGCGAGCGCGGTACGGGCCCGTCCGCACTCGGCGGCCAGCAGTTCCCGTACGGCCGGGGTGTCGCGGGCCTGTTCCAGGTCGGCGCGGGTCACCGAGTGCTCGGCGAGGCGGGCCCGCGGGATGCAGAGCCGGCCGGCCGCGAGGTCTCCTGCGAGGTCGGCGAGGAAGTCGACGCGTTGGGCGGCGTCCACGAACCGCCGCCAGCCCGCGGCCTGTTCGGCGTCGGGCCCGCCCTGGTACTGCAGGCCGGTGAAGACCAGCACCCCGGGCCAGGCGTAGGCGTCGAGGTAGGCCTGGAACTCCTCCTCGGCGGCGAACCCGTCGAAGACCGCCTCCTCGGCGGCCGCCCCGTCGAGGAACCGGAACACCCAATCGGCGGGCAGACCACGTGAGTCGACGGCGTGGGCGTAGGCGCGCAGCAGCGGGTCGGGGCTGTCCCCCGTCTCCAGGGCGCGGCGCACCTCGGTGCCCAGTTCCTCGAGCCCGCTGGCCCGCTGGTCGGCGGATCCGGTTTCGGCGACGTCGTCGACCCGGTTCATGAAGGCGAGGCCGGCCGCCAGCCAGGGCACGAGCGGGGGTGCGGCCAGCAGCCGCAGGGCGAGGTACGGCGCGGGTTCCCGGCGCAGGACCCGGCGGGCCGCGTACGTGTAGTCGGCCCGGAGCCGGGGGCCGGTAATCCCGGCGGTCGTGAGCGTGCTGCGCCAGCTTGGCATGGTGGTGGTTCTCCGCTTCCCCGGTCGTCAGCTCCGGTAGACCTTCTTGATCTTAAAGTCGGTGCCGGCGAGGACGTAGCCGCCCTGTCCGTACTCGTCGCTCAGGTAGGGGCGGACCGCGGGGGCGTTCATCCAGGGCGAGACGTTGAGGTAGCGGGAGCTCGGGTTGTCGACACCGAGTTCCTTCGTCGACTCGGCGAGCAGGGCGGGCAGGGCGTCCCAGTCGAGCGCCGCCATGTCCATGAGCGGCTCGCCGGGCTTCACCGTGCCGGACGGGCCGGTGCGTTTGGCGACGCCGCCGCGGTACTGCCAGGAGTCGACGGTCTTGGCTCCGGGTGCGGTGGGGATGTCGGCGAGCACGTACTCGTCGTAGACCCTCATGTCGACGAAGGTGGTGGTGCCCGTCTGCTGCTTCAGCGCCTCGACGGCGGTACGGATGTTGGCCGGGTCGATCAGGCTGCCCTTGGGCTGGGTGACCGGCTTCGGCGTGCTCGCCTTCGGGGTGGGGGTGGGCGTCAGGGCCACCGCGGTGCCCTGGGCCGGGGAGGCCGGGCCGGAGGCGGTCGGAGTGTCCGTGCTCTTCGTGTCGCCGCTCTTGCCCGCGGACCCACCGGCGTTCCCGTCGGGCAGCCAGTTGACGAGGCCGACGACGCCCGCGGCCAGCACCACCGCGAGGAGTCCGGCGAGCAGGGCCGGGCGACGGCGCCGGCGCGGGGAGGGCGGCGCGGGGACGTTCACGGGGACGGTGAACGCGTACGGGTTGCCCGCGCCGGGAACGAACGGCGTCGGCGGTGTCTGAGACGGGGCGGGCGTCGCCGCCGGTATCGGTACGGCTCCCATGGCGAGGCCGGGGGCCGGGGTCACCGGCCCGAAGCTCCCGAAGCTCCCGAAGGGGATCGTCGGTACCACCGGGGAGGCACCACCGAGAGCACTGCTCGCACCGCGGAGCAGCGCTTCCAGTTCCTCGGCGTCGGGCCGCACGGAGAGGTCCCGTACCAGCAGCCGTTCCAGTACGGGTCCCAGCGGGCCGGACCGGACCGGCGCGGGGATCGGCTCGTCGAGCACCGCGACCACGGTGGCCAGGCTGGTGGCCCGGCGCAGCGGGTGCACCCCCTCCGCGGCCACGTACAGCAGCATCCCGAGCGACCACAGGTCGGAGGCGGCCAGTCCCTCCTCACCGCGCGCCCGCTCGGGCGCGATGTACTCCGGCGAGCCGATCAGGGCTCCGGTCGAGGTCAGCCCGGTCGCCCCGTGCAGGGCGGCGATCCCGAAGTCGGTGAGCACAGCGGAGCCGCTGGGGCGCAGGAGCACGTTGGCCGGTTTCACGTCGCGGTGCAGCACCCCCTCCGCGTGCGCGGCCCGCAGCGCGGAGAGCAGGTCGAGCCCGAGGCGCAGCACGTCCGCCACCGGCATCGGCCCGGCCTCCAGCCGGTCGGCCAGGGAGCCGCCCCTGACGAGCTCCATCACGATCCACGGATGGCCGTCGGAGCCGGGGTCGGGCTCCACGATGTGGTGGATCGTGACCACGTTCGGGTGGGCGAGCCGGGCGAGGGCACGGGCCTCGCGGACGGCCCGTTCTCGCAGTTGGACGACGAGCCCGGGCTGCGCGGCGGCGGTCGCCGGGTCCGGCGGCTGCACCTCCTTGAGGGCGACCTCCCGGTCGAGCGCGATGTCGCGGGCGAGCCACACCGTCCCCATACCGCCACTGCCCAGGGGGCGGGCGAGTTCGAATCGCCCGTCGATCAACCGTCTGCCGGCCTCACTGCTGTCCATGGCCGGTCATCGTAGGCGCCGCCACCGACGCCTGTGCACCCGTACCGGGACGTGGACATCACGGACCCGGGCCCGCGCCCCGGGCACAGCGCCGGGGCCCGCGCGTGGGCGGCACGCAGCGTGGGTAGTGTGCCTGCCCGATGTCCCCGAGGGGCCGAGGCCCGGACGGAGGTGGAACGGTGTCCGTGTGGCTCCCGCCCGCCGAGTACGTCAACACCATCCCCCGGGCAACCGCTTACGCCTGCCTCTACTTCACCGACACCGGCGGCCGCCCAGTGCAGCTGCGTGCGACGTACCCCACGGAGACCTGGCAGTGGCCGGGCGGGAACATGGACCACGGCGAGACGCCCTGGGAGTGCGCGCTCCGGGAGTGCCTGGAGGAGACGGGCATCGCCTTCGAGGGCGAGCGCAAGCTGTTGGGCACGCAGTTCATCGCCCACCGGGGCGAGGACTGGCCCGCGAACCACATCGGCTTCGTCTTCGACGGCGGCACCCTCACCGACGACCAGATCGCCGCCATCGTCCTCGACCCCGAGGAGCACAACGAGGTACGGGTCCACTCGGTGCGGGAATGGGAGGTACTCATGACCCCCTCGAACTTCGCCCGCCTGCGGGAGATCGACGCGGCCCGCCGTAGCGGCACGGTGGCCTACATGGAGGTCTGACCCGGCCCGCCGGTCAGTTGCGGGAGTTGCCGAAGAGCAGGCGGTAGGCGATGAGGAGGACCAGGGAGCCCGCGATGGCGGAGCCCCAGGTCGCGAGGTCGAAGAAGTCGTTCTGGATCGACCGGTTCAGGAACTTGGCCGAGAGCCAGCCGCCGGTGAAGGCGCCCGCGATGCCGATGAGGGTGGTCCCGATCAGGCCGCCCGGATCACGGCCGGGCAGCAGGACCTTGGCGATCCCGCCCGCCAGCAGTCCGAGGATGATCCAGCCGATGATGCCCATGCCCGTTCACTCCGCTTCGATGTGCGCGCCTCGTCGTGCGCGCGACGTCCGTTCAGGTCTCACGAGGAGAGACGCGTGAACAGGCGAAACGGTTCTCAGCCGGGCCGCCGGGCCCCGGCGGCGGGCCGGAGGACGGCCACCGCGGCCAGGCCCAGCACGGCCGCTCCCGTCGCTCCCGCCGCCAGGAATCCGCCGCGGGAGCGCCAGGACAGCACCGACAGCGTCGACTGGGCGGAGGCGAACGAGCCCGCGCTCAGCACGGATCCCACCGAGGCGGCCGACAGCGCCGAGCCGATCGAGCCGACCGACAGCACGCTGCCGACCGATCCGATGGAGAGGATCGAGCCCACCGAACCGATGGAGAGGATCGAGCCCTTGGAGCGGAGCGAGAGGAACGAACCGTCGTCGGGAGCCATGCGGCTCATGCTGCCACACCGGCCATCGGCGCGGCCTGAGGCGCAGCCTGAGCCGCAACCTGGGGCGCGGCGGCCGCCGTCTGCTGCGGGGTCCGGGTGAGCAACAGCACGCCCCGGGCCGCCGCGAGTGCCCCTGCCAGGGCCAACAGGACTCCGAGGGCTCCGCCTTGGATGCGTTCGCCGAGCAGGATCATGCCGATCGCGGCCGCGGCCAGCGGGTTGGTCAGGTTGACCACCGCGAGCGGGGCGCCGAGGCCGCCCCGGTAGGCGCGCTGGGACAGGAGCATCCCGCCGACCGCGAAGACCACCACGAGCAGCGCCACCGAGACGACCCGGACGCTGAGCAGGGACCCGCCCCGGCCGCCCGCCACGGCGACGGTCTGGGTCAGGGCGGAGGCGGCCGCCGAGGCCAGCCCGGACGCCGTCGCGTGGCGCAGCCCCGAGCGGGTGTCGCTCCGTGCGGTCAGCAGCATGATCACCGCGGCCGTGGCTCCGGAGACGGCGAGCGCCTCGGCCAGGGTCAGGGTCTCGTCGGGGGACGGGCCGGAGGCGGGCAGCAGGAGCAGGCCGAGGCCGACGACGGTGGCCAAGGTGCCGCGCCACTCGCTGGCCACGACCCGCCGCCCGGCGCCGCGGGCGCCCAGCGGGACGGCGGCGACGAGGGTGAGCGCGCCGAGCGGCTGGACCAGGGTGAGCGGCCCGTACCGCAGGGCGGCGGCGTGCAGGAGCGCGGCGGCGGCGTTCAGGCCCGCCGACCACCACCAGGCGCCGTTGCCGAGCAGCGCCGCGGTGCTGCGGGCGACCGCGCGGCGGGCGAGGCGTTCCTGGGCGACGGCGGCGGCCGCGTAGGTGACGGCCGCGGCGAGGCAGAGCAGGACGGCGAGGACCGTGGCGTTCACCGGACCGCTCCTACGGGCTCCACTGGCTCTACGGGCCTGGGGGCGCCCGGACCCGCACCCGTCGGCACGGGCACCGCCGCGGAACGCGGGCCCGGCACGCTCCGCCGGGCGACGAGCGACCGACCGACCGGGCGCGGGACCAGCAGCAGGGCGGCTCCGAGGAGCAGCGTGGCGACGATGGCGTCGAGCCAGTAGTGGTTGGCCGTACCGACGACCACGAGCAGGGTCACCAGCGGGTGCAGCAGCCACAGGGCGCGCCACCGCGAGGAGGTGGCGGCGATCATGCCGAGGGCCAGCATCAGCGCCCATCCGAAGTGCAGCGAGGGCATCGCGGCGAACTGGTTGGCCATGGTGTCGGCGGCGGGCGCGGCCCCGTAGACCGTCGGGCCGTAGACCTGGCCGGTGTCGACCAGGTGGGCGGCGCCCAGCATCCGCGGGGGTGCCAGGGGGAAGGCCAGGTGGATGACGAGGGCCGCGCCGGTCAGGACGGCCAGCACCCGGCGGGTCCAGAGGTAGTGCGCGGGGCGGCGTACGTAGAGCCAGACGAGGAAGAGCACCGTGGCGGGGAAGTGCACGGCCGCGTAGTAGGTGTTCGCGGTGTGCACGAGGGCGTCGCTGTGCAGGAGCAGGCGCTGGACCATGCCTTCGCCGGGCAGGTGCAGGGTGCGCTCGGCGTCCCAGACCCGGGTGGCGTTGCGGAAGGCCTCCTCCGTGCGGCCGGTGGCGAGCGTACGGCCGAACTTGTAGACGGCGAAGAGGCCCACGACGAGCAGGAGCTCGCGTATGAGGCGGCGGCGGGTGCCCGGCCCCGCGCCGGCCCCGGCGGGTGTGGTGTGGGAGGTCATCCCCCGGTCTCGCTTCCTGTACACAGCTACACGACTCACAATCGACACACCAGTGTATCGATACATTCTCGTATCGATACGAGTGTGTACCGATACGCTCGCGTTCCCGTAGACTTTCACTAGAGGCCGCTGCGGCGCGACCGAAATATCTCGGCCGCGAGCAGCAGCAGAATGTGGCCACGCAGCATCGAGGAGAGCCGCCCCATGACGTCGCCGACGCCGGAAGCCGCCCCGGCCCCCGCGCGCCGCTCCAAGATCACGCCGGAGCGCGAGCAGCAGCTCTATGACGCCGTCCTGGACCAGCTCCGCGAGGACGGCTACGAGGCGCTGACCATGGAGAAGATCGCCGCCCGGGCCACCTGCGGAAAGTCCACGCTCTACCGGCAGTGGAAGACCAAACCGCAGCTCGTCGCCGCCGCCCTGCGCGCGGATCGGCGCGGGACCCTCGCCGCGGTGGACACCGGAACCCTGTCGGGCGACCTGCGCGAGGCGGCCCGGATCGCCGCCTGCACTTCGGGGCGCGACACCCGGCTGATGCAGGCCCTCGGGCACGCCGTGCTGAGCGACGAGGAGCTGAAGGCGGCCCTGCGCGAGGCCCTGGTGGAGCCGGAGCTGGCGGCGTTCGACTCGATCGTGGCGCGGGCCGTGGCCCGGGGCGAGCTCGCCCCCGGACACCCTGCCGTGGAGTTCCTGCCGGCGCAGCTCATGGGCGTACTGCGCATTCGGCCCGTGCTGGAGGGACGCTACGCCGACGCCGAGTACCTCGTGCGGTTCGTCGACGCCTGCCTGCTGCCGGTGCTGGGCGCGGCCCCGCCGGAAGCGGACCGGGCCCCCTGAACCAAGCCCCCTGAACCAGCGGGCCGCCGTCCCCGATGACCGGACGGTGACCCGCTCGCGCTGCCTCGTGGGGACGGTGGCAGCGCAGCCCCCGGACCGGGGGGGGGGGCCCCCCGCGCGGGGTGTCCGGCGGCCCGGGCCGGGGGCGGTGCGGGGGGGCGGGCGGGGGGGCGGGGCCGG